>DTXR01000159.1 GCA_012962365.1 Chromatiaceae bacterium
AAAACGGCAGATAATGATGAGGTAGGTCCAATGGAAAAACTAAAAAAAATAAAACAACTTTTTGAAATGGACTTGATAACAGAAGAAGATTATAAAGAAAAGAAAAAACATCGGTATTTGGAGCGGCCTGGTGAAATATCCGGGCTAGGCAAGTCAATATTCAATACAAATACTGAGGAACCTCTAGTTTAAGTCGTGAACTCGTACCTTGGGTCCAGACTTAATCAGGCTCCCTGACTCAGTTTTGGGCACAAATCTATACTTGATGGTCACCAGAAGAATGGGGTGTGGAGAACATTAAGTTTTTCCGTGAATAGCCGACGAAGGGTTTAACCGGCACTGAAAGAGCGGCAGGAAATATGTGATACATATCATTGTCTTGTTTTTATCGTCTGTGGCACTGACGGCCGGGTTGATCTGGTTGTACAGGCCTTTGGCTATGCGGATTGGCCTCGTCGATCATCCGGGTGGGCGCAAGGATCACAAGCAGGTGACGCCATTGATAGGTGGTGTCGCCTTGTTCTGTGCATTCCTTTTTCTGCTGTTGACGCTCGATGCGCCCCTCGGACAGTGGCGCCCGTTTTTCCTTGCCAGCGCCGCTGTGCTCATCGTCGGACTGCTGGATGATTTTCAGGAAACGCCTCCGTGGTCTCGCTTCGCCGCGCAGATCGGTGCTTCGTTGATCATCGTGTTGTGGGGTGGGGTGGTGCTGCAGAATCTGGGCGGCCTGTTTAGCCGGGATGATGTGTTATTGGGCATGTGGGCGGTACCCTTCAGCATTTTCTGCAGTGTCGGCGTGATCAATGCCACCAATATGCTTGATGGCCTGGATGGTCTGGCCGGTGGTTTGCTGCTGATCTTTTTTGGAACCCTGCTCGGCTTGGCCTGGCAGGCCGGACTCGAACATGATGCCAAGTTGCTGCTGCTGCTGAATGGTACGCTTGTCGGTTTCCTGTTGTTCAATTTCCGGTTTTCTGAAGCCCGTCCCGCGACTGTTTTTCTCGGTGATGCCGGTTCGCTGTTCCTTGGACTGGCGGTGACCTGGTTCCTGATCCGCTTCACGCAGGAACCCATAGAACTGCTGCGGCCCATTACCGCTATCTGGCTGTTTGCGTTGCCTATCATGGATACCGTTGCGATCATGACCCGGCGAGTCCTGCGGGGGCGCTCCCCCTTTTCACCGGATCGTGAGCATTTTCATCATATTCTTCTGGTTGCCGGTTTCAGTGTCAGAAGTACCGTATTCATCATGCTGGCCATCAGTCTGCTGATGGCGGCCATCGGGCTGCTGAGCGAGTGGATGACTGTTCCCGAATCAGTGATGTTCTATACTTTTCTCGCATTGTTTGCCGTCTATTATTGGGGCATGGACCATGCCTGGAAGGTCATGAAGGCTTTGCGCAAAGTGCGTGAACATGCGCCACAGAAGCTGAGTAAGCAGCGAGGTGGCGCCAATGTATGATCTTCATTGTCACCTGCTGCCGAATATCGATGATGGCGCCAGGGATTTGCCCACGGCGCTGGAAATGGCCCGTATCGCAGCAGGCGACGGGATTACACATTTGGCCTGTACGCCGCATATTTATCCTGGCTTGTTTGAAAACACGGCGGAAAGTATTGCAAAGGCGGTTCAGGATTTGGATCAGGAACTGAAAAGTCATGGCATTGCCCTGGAATTGTCTTACGGGGCAGACATACAGGTCGTTCCTGAAATGGTGGGTAACTTGCACAGCTGCATCTTCCCCACGATCAATGAATCGCGCTATTTTCTGTTCGAGCCTTCTCATCATGTTCCGCTGCAGAATTTCGATGGCTATGTGTTCGACAGCATCAGCGCGGGTTTTGTCCCGATGATTACGCATCCTGAACGCCTCCGCTGGCTAGAAGATCATTATCGGGAATTTGTTTCAGCAGCCCATGCCGGTGCCTGGATTCAACTGACAGCAGGCAGCCTCGTGGGGCGTTTCGGCAAAGCCCCCAGATACTGGGCCGAAAAAATGCTGGATGATGGTATCGTGCATTTGCTCGCGACAGACGGGCACAACCTGAAGAGCAGGCCGCCGCTGCTGGCAGAAGGTGCAGAAGCAGCGGCAAAATATGTGGGAAAAGAAGAGGCTAGCAGGCTTGTGCTGGAGCGGCCGGGAAGCGTATGGGAAAACGCCGAACCGGCCGATATATCCCAGCCGCCGGGGCTGGGTGATTTCGACAAAGACCCAGGACGCAAAGCAGGCGGATTGTTAAGACGGCTTTTCCGAAGTGCGAGATAACGTCATGGCCGCCGTAAACATTTCCCTTGCGCAAATGCTATTATTCACTGTCGTGATCGTACGAAATCAGAACAAGATGCAGAACCGGATTCTATTTTTCCTTGCATTTATAACGCTCGTGATAGCGGCAGGCACGGCTTCTGCCGAGGACGTGCTCGATGACTTGGTGACAGCCGGGAAAGCGGAAACTGTCGCCGAGCAGAATCAGAAGGGTGCGCCCATTACGGATTTTTCCGTTGCCCAAACCCTGGACGAACAGGAATCCGGCTCTTACGAATACCGTATCGGCCCCATGGATGTCATCGAAGTCGAGGTGTTCCAGGCAGAGGAGCTCAGTCGTGAGGCCAGGGTGAACACCCAAGGATATGTTTCCTTGCCCCTGATTGGCGGCGTCAAGGTGGCGGGCCTGACCACCAGTGAAGCGGAGCGGAAGATCGAGAAGGTGCTTGGGGAAAAATATCTGCAGGATCCTCACGTGACGGTGTTCATCAAGGCGTACGAAAGCCAGAAAATTACCGTTGAAGGCTGGGTGAAGAATCCCGGTGTATTCCCTCTCAAGGGCAAGACTACTTTCCTACAGGCCATTGCCAATGCCAAGGGCATGGACAAGTTGGCGGATTTTTCCGAAGTCGCTATCTTCCGTACCGTGAACGGCAAGACCAAAGGGTATATTCTTTCCTATACAAAGGTAAGATCCGGCCAGCAAATCGATCCCGTGCTACAAAGCGGCGACATCATCGTTGTCAACAGGAGCGGAAGCAAGGCTGGGTGGGAGCTGTTTACCAAGACACTGACCAGCTTTGTGGGCTGGACGGTCCTTTTCTAGCCATCCCATGAGCTCCGGAAACAGCATGTCGAAACACCCACGTAATGCGTTGACTCTTTCGGAAGAAGAGCGGGAACTGTATTTGTATGACAGATTGCCAGCCGGTGGTACTGATGAAGAAGACGGGGGACTGAAACTCAAGGACTACTGGCTGGTCATCGTCAGACACAAGTTCACCATCATACTCTTTATGCTAATCGCCCTCGTGGCCAGCGCCATTGCGACTTCGCTGCAGACGCCGATCTACCGCAGCAGCGTAAAGCTGCAAATCGACCGGGAGGCAGCAAGAGTCGTCAATTTTGAAGGGGTGACCCCCCGAGAGGCGGCTTACAGCTTCGATTTCTATGAAACCCAGTACCAGTTGCTGAAAAGCCGGGGGCTGGCGAAGCGCGTTATCGAGCAGCTGGGACTGGAGTCGTCCGCACAGTTCAAGGCTGAGGAGAAATCTTCCTTCTTTCGGGACATCAAGCGTTTCTTGTCCGGAGATAGCAACAATAAAAGCGGCAACACGGAAACCACGAACAGTACCCGGGGGCTGGAGAATCTGCTGCTTGCCAACCTGACTGTCAGCCCCATCAAGAATTCTCGCCTGGTGGTGGTGAGCTATGACAGCCCCAATCCTGAACTGGCTGCAAAAGTGGTGAATGCCCTTGCCAAGAGCTTCATCGACACCACCATGGAAAGGCGTTTTGAAAATTCTTCCTATGCCAAGAACTTTCTTTCCGACCGCATCAAGCAGGTGAGGGCCAATCTCGAAGAATCTGAGCGCAAGCTGGTCGAGTACGCCGGTGAGCGGGAAATCGTGGACATGGATTCCAAGCAGGGCATTCTGATGCAGAAGCTCGAAGCGGTGAACAGCCGACTCACCGAGGTGGAAGCAGAAAGAATCAAGGCAGAATCCCGATTCCAGGAGCTGAAGGCCAATGGCGCCGATGGCTCCGACCGCATCACCGACAATGAAGTAATTCAGTCCTACAAGGAACGGCTTGCGGAACTCGAAGGTGAGTATCAGAACAACCTGCAGATATTCAAGCCCGCCTATCCAAAGATGCAGCGGTTACTGGGGCAGATTGAGGAGCTCAAGCGCAAGATCGCCGACGAAAGCGCCGGCGTCCAGTCTTCCATCAGGAGCGAATACCAGGCAGCGGTGCGCGAGCAGGCCATGCTGCAGTCGCGCATGGCGGATATCAAGGGCCAGATCCTGGAATTGCAACGCAAAAGCACGGACTATCAGGCGTTGAAACGGGATGTGGAGACCAACCGCGAACTCTATGATGGCCTGCTGCAGCGCATCAAGGAAGTGGGCGTCGCCGCGGGGGTCGGAGCAAACAATATTTCCATCATCGACAAGGGAGAGGTACCTGGTGCAGCCTACAAGCCCAACCTGAAGAGAAATCTGCAGATTGCGCTGATTATCGGTTTGATGGGGGGTATCGGCCTGGCTTTCCTGTTTGAACATCTGGATGACACGATCAAGTCCACCGTAGACATCGAAAAGCTCACCGAACTTCCCGCGCTGGGTGTTATCCCGGAAGTGCGTTTGCGGAACGACATGGATTCCATTGCGCTGAAGATTCTGGAAGAACCCAAGTCGGCCATCGCGGAAGCTTATCGTTCCTGCCGCACATCGCTGTCTTTTTCATCGCCATCCGGGTCTCCTGATGTGGTGCATATCACCAGTTCCATGGCGGGTGAGGGTAAGACCACCAGCGCCATCAGCCTGGCGCTGATCTACGTTCAGGCCGGGGCCAATGTCCTGTTGGTGGATGCCGATCTGCGCAACCCGTCGTTGCACAATGAACTGGGGCTGGCAAACGATTCCGGCCTGACCAACTATCTGGTGGGTGGCGTCAAGGCCAGCGAAGTGATACAGAGTGGTGTGATTGAAGGCTTGTATCTGTTGACGACAGGCCCCCTTCCGCCGAACCCAGCGGAGTTGCTGGGAAGCGGCAGGATGATGGATTTCCTGGGCACCGCGACAGAGAAATTTGATCTGGTGATCATTGATGGCCCCCCCGTGCTGGGGCTGGCTGATGCACTGATTCTGGCCAACATGGCCAGTGCAACACTCGTGGTTGTGGATGCCGGAGTGACCCGCGCTGGTGCCCTCAAAGGGGCAGTGCAGCGTTTGCGTCAGGCCAGAGCCAATGTCCTCGGAGCGCTGCTGGTCAAATACGGTCAGGGACACAGCGGTTATGGTTATGATTATCAATACGACTACAACTACTACAGTTATGCGGTAGATGATGCTGAGGATCAGCCCAAGCTGGCTTCCTGAATGTTGCCGGATTTTCAGTCGATCTGATGTCAGAATCCACAGAACAACTCTTTGCCCGGGTGCTGGAGCATTATCGCAGACCGCCGTCATCCGGGTTTGACCGATCGATTCCTGCTGTTTTTCCTGCCTTTCTGGAATGCCTTGCTCGTCCGGAAGAACGCCTGGCGTCCGTTGCAGACAGCCTTGGATGTGATGTTGAAGAGCTCTGGGCTGCTTCCTGTTTCTATATTCGCGAACTGTTGCTGACCGATGTTACGGATCACTACCGTATTCTGGGTCTTTCACCAGACGTGGACTCCAGGGAGATTCGTCATCGATACCGGCTGCTGATCGGTCTTTTTCATCCGGATCGCAGTATGATCAGGGAACCATGGGAAGAGCAGTTCGTGCGCCGCGTGAACCGTGCCTGGGGTGTGCTCAAACATCCACAAAAACGACTCGAATACGACAGGGCACGGCGTACGGGCAATACCGGTCAGCGTGCTGCCGTCAATCGTTCCGCACGGCCAAAAGCTGCCAGGAACAGATCTCATCGGGTCGTGCAGCCGGAGGTTGCTCCCTCTGAATATCTGTATCGTTTCGGTTTTCTGCAGCGCCACCCAAAAGCCGTGATCTGGTTGGTGATCGTCACTGCGTTGGTGATATTGCTACTGTTGACGAGTGGAAAAACAGACATCGGCACACTGACCCTGACGGAGCCCCGGATGGAGAACATTGGCGTGGCAGACAAGGTGCCAGAAAGCCTGTTTCTGCCCACGGCTCATCTGAACGGGAAGAACGCTCAGCCCGTAACGGCAGCTTCAGGGTTCGGCAATGCTGCCGTTTCCGATGTTTCAACGGAAGGGGGATCTTTTACCGATCCAGAACCCGTGAAGCCTGTACCCACACAGCGTTCAACCGAGCCGCGCAAATTGGCCTCCCCGACAGGAAACGTGGTGAGACAACCCGTCTCCACATCAAGGGAAGCGCTAGCCACCGTCAGCCAGGCTGTGACATCCACTGCAGAAAAGGTCGAGCCGAATGATGTCTCTCCTGCGCCGGAATCGATAGGTTTTGATGGCACCCTCATACCTCCCTCCCTGAGTATGCCTGGTGCCACGGCACCGGAAATGCCCTCGTTCATGCCTCGGGATATATCTGTACCGCAATTGCAACCCGAATTTGTGCTCATGCAGTTTGTCCAAACGGTAGAGTCTGGTGATCTGGACGACCTGCTGAGTCTTTTTGTTCTGGAGCCCTACACCAATGCAGGTGCGGGGCGCGAAGTCCTGCGCAATAAATATGCTGAGTTGTTTGCACAGACCCACAGCAGAACATTTGATGTAGAACAGGTTACCATTAGGCCGCTGAGCAACAATGCTTACGGGATGACCAGCCGCATGCGCCTGACCACCAAGACACAGGATGGCAGTCAACGCCATTTTCGGGGCGAGATGGCCTTTCGATTGATTCGCAAGGGAGGAAAATTGTACATAGCCAGTTTGCTGCACAATGTCACCAGCCAGGCGCAGGAGCGCTTCGGACAATGAAACCTGTACGGCTCAAGCGCCTCTTTCTGCGTGGATTTCTTCTGCTTGTGGCCTTCCTGCTTGCCTGGAAGATCCTGATTCATGGCCTCGGTGAGCACTTTACCCGTCAGGCGGTGCTGGGTGATGAGAAGGCCATAGACAAGGCTTTGCTCTGGAATCCTGATCAGCCCACGGCCCTGTATTCAAAGGCACGCTCCCTGATGCAATCGGAACCCGAGAAGGCAGAAGAATTGCTGCGTCGTTCCATCAGCCTGAATCCCGGAAATGCGGTTCCCATGGAAATGCTGGCGCGCCTGCTTTTGGACAGGAATCAGGTCGCGGACGCAGATGCGATGATCGATCTTGCGGTGCGCCGCATGCCTGCGCGCAAGGATATTCAACTTGGCGCTGCCCGCTACTGGGTGAAAAGAGGGAACTTGTCCAGAGCATTGCAGAACTGGGCCGCCGTTCTGAAACTCGATCCGGCCATGGGCAGCCGCATTTATCCGACTTTGATCCGCATCGCAGAGAATAGCCAATCGGTGGACAAGTTCAAGTACCTGGCGGAAGCGCCACCGGTCTGGTGGGACGATTTCTTCAAATATCTGAGCGAACATGCCAGGAAGCTGGAGACCGTTGTGACCATAGCCAGTATGCGACATGCCAGCAAAGTACCCCTATCGAGGGTAGAACGTGACGAATTGGTGAAACGTCTGCAGCAGGATCATCAATGGCCCGAGGCCTATCTTGTCTGGATCAACGGCTTGAATGCTGAGGAGCGCAGATACCTGGGCAGTGTATTCGATGGCGGCTTCGAATTGCCGCCAGCAAACACCGGCTTTGGCTGGCATTTTCCGGAAAACAAGGCATGGATGATACGCCGCAAGAACACCTATGGGGCCGAAGGAGAGAAAGCGCTGCACATTTTTTACAAGGGGGAAAGCACGCCAGGATCCCAACTGTATCAACCGCTGTTATTGAGCGCGGGGCGGTATGCGATGAACATGCGTACCAGGGTGGACCGGCTGCGGGTGCAAGGCGGCATCAGATGGGTTTTACGTTGCGCGGGTGATGAATCACGGGTATTGGGAGAGGGGCCATTGCTGGTTGGAGCCAGCGATTGGGAAACCCAGCAGTTCATGTTCGAGGTGCCAAATGACAAAGCATGTGCCGGGCAGTTACTGAGGCTGGAAGTCGTTGGCTCGGATACAGATGATCAGATCGTCGAGGGCGAGGTCTGGTTTGACAGGCTGTCCATCCGCAAAATGGAATAGGATAAATGGCCACTGGATCGGGTATAAGTTGGGTATATGTCGGGTAAATTACTGGCAAATATTGCTCTAAGCTATTGAGAGAAAAGCATTCGAGTGCTAAGCTTTATTTGGAAGTAACGTGTCCGATAGGGGGTGTCTTGACCTTGAAAACAGGTCAGGCACATTGAACTGCACGGATG
>DTXR01000160.1 GCA_012962365.1 Chromatiaceae bacterium
CCAACGAATCCAGATCGTCAAGCGATCAACGGCCCTGCATTCCTGACATGCCACCCATGCCGGACATGCCGCCCATGCCAGACATACCGCTCATGCCGCCCATGCCAGACATACCGCTCATGCCGCCCATGCCGGACATACCACTCATGCCGCCCATACCGGACATACCAGACATGCCGCCCATTCCGGACATACCAGACATCCCGCTGGCAACAACCAAAGGCGCGGCGAACAACGCCCCCATCATCACAGCAGTACGGAATGTATTCAATGTTACTAACTTCTTCATCTTTCGCTCCTGAACTCAAATTCGATCAAATCTTTATGGTGAGTTGCGGTTCATCCAGAACGCTTGCAGATCATTACTCTCAGGCATGCTGCAATCATCCGGATCTCCGCATCCAGGTCTGCTGAGGCAATTACAACGCCAACTCTTTATGAAAATTGGGATTGTCTATATATTTCTGATACTTAACATCGCCACACCCAGTTAACACGCCGATGATTTACATATTAACCTGACAAGATGTCACGTTATCTCTAGTGATCTCCATATGCCTATGAATTAATAGAATTTTTCTGGTTATTATATGAAGTTCGAAAAACAAGACAGGCATACGAAAGCACGCCAAGACACGATTTTTCATCAGCCATAACAACAACTAACGAACTTTCTGACATTATGTCAGTCCGTAAAGCCAGCCATCATTTTTGGCAAGCTACACAAATCAGATCCGGACGAGGCAGGTTCTATCCGGCGGGTCAGAAAAATTCAACGCGGTTATCGGGCGCATCAGGCTCAGGATGAGTGTTCATTGCTATCTCAGAGGCTCCCAAGGAGCCTCTTATAAAAGTCTGGACGAAGTAGAGATTGCGAACAAGAGAGGAGCTCATAAGGGCTGGAATGAGCGCCTGAAATACTGATATTGCCAAGAGGAAGCACCCTCCCCGTCGGGAGAAGTCATCAACCGATATAACTGGCACCGGGAAGCAGTTCTTCGGTGAATTCGTCAGGCAGGCTGCCCAGCAGCGCCATGCCTTCTTCCAGAGACATTTTGCTTTGCATCATACCCTTGCCTTCCGGATACAGCAGCTCGACCACCATGTCCTTTCCCGAGAGATAAAATTGCAGGATGGTTTCAGCGCTGTCAAGTACGCCCAGGTAATTGTCTTCTGCGGCCAGCAGGTGCTCGGCGAGGGGCACCAGGCGATCGGCCGCAAGAAACTCCGGCTTCGACGAGCTGATGGACGAATCGTGGATAAAATCGCAGTAGTAGATGTTGAAGCCTCTTTCCATGCTCACTCCCGCCGCCATGTGGTGCCGCCGGCACCGTCTTCCAACACGATGCCTTTATCTTTGAGCTCATCACGGATACGATCGGCCTCGGCCCAGTTTTTCGCTGCGCGGGCATCCAGGCGCTGTTGGATCATGTCTTCGATTTCCTCATCGGACAGGCCTCCCGTTACTCCGCCCCGCAGCCATTGTTCGGGGTCATCCTGAAGGATACCCAGGATGCCACCCAGGCGTTTGAGTTCGCCGGCCATGCGTGCGGCCTTGTGCTCATCCCGGGTACGGTTCTTGTTGATCTCCCGCACCAGTTCGAACATGGCCGCCAGGGCTTCCGGTGTGTTGAAGTCATCATCCATGGCCTTACTGAAGTCCCGAACATATTCTTCTGCCTC
>DTXR01000161.1 GCA_012962365.1 Chromatiaceae bacterium
CAAATCGCACGTAATAGCAAGCTATTGCGAAGATTTGCAACGAAGAAGCCGGACATTCTGGGCGCAAGATACGAGTTCACGACTTAAATCAGAGTTTCCTTTAGTTTGTTGCCCGATTTTATATCACGGCCGAGAGCAATAAACAAAAATTTTTTTCGGCACATCCACAACCTTTCTTTAAAACAGCCCAAACAGGAGGACGCTGTATTTTCGATTCATCCCCCTGTAATGCAATGAGAATACTGCCGTGAGAAACTGCCATTTTCTTGCGGAAATTTCTCAGGTGCGCGGAATTTTCAGTACCTGACCCACACGAATACGATCACTATTGATGCGATTTTCACTACGCAAATCCGCAACACTGACCCGGTGACGCTGGGCGATGGCAGAAAGTGTGTCACCACGGCGAATAACGTATTTGCCTAAAGATTGTTTGCCGGCCTTTTTCTGCTTCTGCATGGCGAGGCGTGTACCCAAAGGGGGCTCGTTATGGAAATATTCCTTGATGCCTTTGAAAATGGCCCTGGCGATTTTTTTCTGGAAGGAGACGCTGGTAAGCTTGCGCTCTTCCTGGGGGTTGGAGATGAAACCGGTTTCCACCAGCATAGACGGAATATCCGGTGACTTGAGCACCATGAAACCGGCATTCTGCACCTTGTTGCCATGCAGTTTGCCAATCCTGCCCATTTCCCGATGAACGGTACGCGCAGCACGCATGCTTGCGGCCAGCGTACCTGTTTGCGCCAGATCCAGCAGCACAGAAGCCAGCACATCATCCTTGTCATCCAGGCTCACGCCACCCACCATATCGGCGGCGTTTTCCTTTGCCGCAAGCCAACGGGCGGCTTCACTGGAGGCACCACGATTGGAGAGCACGAACACAGACGCGCCTCGTGCCTTCTTATTGTGAAAGGCATCGGCATGAATGGAAACGAAGAAATCGGCATGTTCACGGCGGGCGATCTTCATGCGCTTGCGCAGCCCGACATAATAATCACCCTTGCGCGTCAACACCGCACGCATACCAGGTTCGGCATCGATCAGTTTTTTGAGACGACGGGCGATCTGCAACGTAATGTCCTTTTCCTTGGCTTTGAGCTTCTTGCCCAGCGCCCCCGGATCCTCGCCGCCATGCCCGGCATCGACGGCAATCACTACGTCCCTGGCGCCGTGCAGATTTTTGTTCTTTTTCACCGTTTGCACCGCACTGGCAGCGCTGTTGCGATCATAGAGATCGATGACCAGGCGATGGCCGTACTGGCCGCTGGGACGCAACATGAAACTGCGCGGACGCACGGCCTGTTTCAGGTCCAGCACCACCCGCAACTTCCCATTGGGCTGTGGCGCATAACGCAAGGATGAAATATGCCGACTCTTGAACTGCTCTGCCTTGAGTTTGGTCTTCAGGTCGGATTTCTCGAAATCGATGACCAGGCGATCGGGATTGTGCAGCGAGAACAGGCGATGCTGTACCTGTTTACTGACATCGAACACCAACCGCGTATGATCAGGCGCATTCCACATGCGCACCCCGTGAATACTTGCATCAGCAAAGACAGCAGCAGGCATTGCCAGGCAAAGCAGGCACAACAAAACAACTGCATTTTGTACGCGATGAATGTTCATAATCCCGATCTTCATGACATGGAAATTTCCCTCTGTTTCCAAAATTACCACAGGAAAATTATTTTTTCTAGTATTAACGGGAAGATAAGATGTGTTTCTAAAGTCCAGCTTCAGATAAAAAAGCCTCGCAATGGATGCTCAGCCGGCTACAGTCCCCTTGTTTGCAGGTCACTTGCAAATGACGACCCGAGTCCTGGTAGGTAAGCAGCAGGTGCAGATCCGGCTCGGGAAGCCAGCCCTGCCCTCTATCGGGCCATTCCACCAGCACCTGGTGAGCGCCGCTGAAGATCTCCCGCCCGCCCAGAAATTCCAGCTCTTCCGGGTCGGACAGGCGATAGAGATCGAGATGGTAGACAGTCAACCCCTCCAATGGATAAGGCTCCACCAATGTATAGGTCGGGCTGCGCACCGATCCCTGGTAGCCCAGCCCCCGCAGGTAACCACGCACCAGGGTGGTCTTGCCCGCGCCCAGGTCCCCATCCAGGAACAGCAACAGGGGTTTGCGCGCAAAAGCCTTGGCCATGCATGCACCGAGAGCCATCTGCTCCTCTTCCGAGGCACAAAAAAAATCAAGCCTATTCATTTTGGGGATTTGCCAGTCGCCGGATATGTGACATGAGATCGCTGGCCAGCAACCCTCTTTCACCCGCCCGGGCCGCCTTGTCGGCAGCGGCCCCATGCAGGCAAACAGCCAATTCCGCAGCATGAGAGAGGTCATGGCCCTGAGCAACAAAACCAGCGATCACCCCGGTGAGCACATCGCCCATGCCGCCACTGGCCATGCCGGGGTTGCCATCGGTACAGACAGCCATCGGCCTGTTGGAAGCATCGCAGATGAGTGTGCCGGCACCTTTGAGCACGGCGACACCACCGTAGCGCTGCTGCAACTTCTCCACCGCCTCGAATCTGTCGGCATGAATAGCTTCCGTGGTGCACCCCAGCAACCGGGCGGCTTCACCGGGATGGGGTGTCAGCACCCGATTGTCATGCGACCGCGGAGATTCGGCGAGAAGATTCAGGGCATCCGCATCCGCTACGAGGGGCAGCTCTGTATCGATCAATGCCTGCCACAGAGACCTTCCCCAGTCGGCACATCCCAACCCCGGCCCCAGAGCCACCACGGTGGCTCTTTCCAGCAGCTGCAGCAGATCATCCGGCTCTGCCACGGCATGAATCATGATTTCGGGACGGGCCGAAAGGACGGCTCCCACATGCTCGGCCCTTGTGGCCAGGCTGACCAGTCCGGCACCGGTGCGCAATGCTGACTCGGCGCACAAACGCGCGGCACCCCCGTATCCCAAATCACCACCGATGACCAGCACATGCCCGAACTTTCCCTTGTGATCGGTGCGGGAGCGCGGCTGCAGCAACTGTTTCTGCCGCTGCCAGTCCAGCCTTCTGGCAGAAAGGATCTGGCTGGCATACACCTGGGCGGGCACCTCCAGCGCTTCGAAAACAATCTCGCCGCAGCAGGCAGGGCCATCCGCCGTGAACATGCCCCGCTTCAGTCCAATATAGGTGATGGTGGTATCGGCTCGCACGGCCGCACCCAGTATCCTGCCGGTGTCGGAATGCAACCCCGAGGGGATGTCCAGCGCCAGCACGGGCGCCGGAAGCCTGTTCATCGCCTTCAGGGCCTGCGCCCATCGCCCTGTCACTTCCCGTTCGAGACCGGTGCCAAAAACCGCATCTACGATGAGATCCACATCCCGAGGCAGCTCATCCGTGTAAGTCTGCCAGTCGCCAGCGAGCGCGGCATAGCGCAGCGCATTGGTCTGGGCATCCCCGGCGATACGCTCCCGATCACCCAGTTGCATGACCGTAACCCGCCAGCCCGCCTGTAATGCCAGCCGCGCCACCACGAAACCATCTCCACCGTTGTTTCCCGTGCCGGTCAACACCAGTATCTTGCGTGCTTCCGGCCAGCGGCTGCGAATCAGGTTGAAAGCGGCCTGGCCCGCACGCTGCATCAGTGCATCACCGGGAATGCCGTAGCGCTCAATGCTCAGGCGATCCATCTCGCGTACCTGCGCCGCCGTGTACAGTGCGGCAGGCAAGGTGGGCTTGCTGGGCATGGGTCGATAGCTCATGGTGAAAGACGCTCGATGGAATTTGCTTTATTCTACCGCCATGTCCGTTCACGACGCCAAGGAACTTGCCTCGCTGGCTGCTCGAATCCGGGAATGGTCCCGCACACTGGGCTTTCAGCAGGCCGGTATTGCCGACATCGACCTGAAGGTTGCCGGTGAGCATTTGCGCGAAGCCGTTGCCCAGGGGCATCTGGCCGATATGGACTACATGTGGAAACACGGCAGCAAACGCCATCATCCCGAAGAACTGGTGCCGGGGACATTGCGGGTGATTTCCGTGCGCATGGACTACCTGCCGCCGGAAGACGATGCCGAGGCGATTCTGCGCAACCCCGCCAAGGCCTTTGTTTCCCGCTACGCGCTGGGAAGGGACTACCACAAGCTCATGCGCAAGCGTCTGCAGAAGCTGGCAAAACGCATTCAGGAAGACATCGGCGAATTCGGCTTCCGGGTCTTCGTCGATTCCGCACCGGTGCTGGAGAAACCCCTGGCGGTGAAAGCAGGCCTGGGCTGGATGGGCAAACACACGAACATCATCAACCGCCAGGCCGGCTCCTGGTTTTTTCTCGGAGAGATCTACACCGATCTTCCCCTACCCATCGACACCCCCGTGGAAGCTCATTGCGGGCGATGCACTTCCTGCATCGATATCTGCCCCACCCGCGCCATTGTGGCGCCCTACCGTCTCGATGCAAGGCTGTGTATCTCTTACCTAACCATCGAGTTGTTCGGCCCCATTCCCGAGCAGCTGCGTCCGCTCATGGGCAATCACATCTATGGCTGCGACGACTGCATGATGGTCTGTCCCTGGAATCGCTTTGCCGTCCCTTCCGAAGAAACGGATTTCCTGCCCCGTCAAGGATTGGATCGGGCCGGTCTGCTGGAACTGTTTGGCTGGAATGAGGATGAGTTCCTCAAAAGAACGGAAGGTTCGCCCATACGCCGCATCGGCTTCGAGCGCTGGCAACGCAATATCGCTGTCGCCCTGGGTAATGGCGATCCCCGCCCCGAAGTATTCAATGCGCTATCAGCCGCCTTGCCAGACGCCACGTCCTTGGTGAAAGAACACATCAACTGGGCACTGCAAGAATTGGCGAACAGGAAAACTCAGTCCACCTGAAGCTCAAACCAGCTGTCTCCACCATCCTGGCACAGCAGGGAAATACGGCCGGACAGGGTGTCACATACGGTTTCCAGAGCGCGCCTGGCGAGTTCCGGCGAATTATTTTTCTCGCTCACATGCCCGACTACCAGGTGCTGCAGGCGCCCATGATCGATCTGCGCCAGCAACTTTGCCGCCTGGTCGTTGCTCAAATGACCGTAGCTGCCGCCCACACGTTGCTGCAGGCGGGGCGGATACGGCCCCTCACGCAGCATCTGCGGGTCATGATTGCATTCGAGCAGCAGTGCATCCACACCGGAAAGGGCCGCAATGACATGGGGAGTAAAACTGCCCGCATCGGTCAGGATGCCAAGTTTCTGGCTTCGAAAGGAAAAGGTGAACTGAGTGGGTTCCCGCGCATCGTGCGGTACCGCGAAAGGCGTTACTTCGATATCACCTATTCTGAATGGCGGCGTGTGAGAACCGAACAGCCGTAAATCAGGGATATCGCCGCAGGGCGCGTTCCGCCATGTGCCGTGGGTCATCCACACGGGCAGTTCATGTTTTCGCGCCAGAGGGCCGATCCCTTTGATATGGTCGCCATGCTCATGGGTGACCAGCACCGCATCGATGTCTGCGGGGCCGAGATCCAGGCGCGCCAACCGCTGTTCCAATTCGCGCAGGGAAAAGCCACTGTCCAATAACAGGCAGGTATCACCTGCCTGAATCAGCGTGGCATTGCCACGGCTGCCGCTCCCCAGGGACGCAAACTTCAACACGGCTGGAAACAGCAGGCAGTGGCTGTTATTTGAGCTGTTCCTTGATCAGCGTCAGTATCCGCAGATCGGTATCAGTGGTCAGCGCCTTGCCTTCCTCACCCAGCACCCTGACCTGACTGCCCTGGTCCAAGGAAGTCACCCTCACCTGATACACGGCAGATTCGTCTACTTTCTCATCGCTGCGCCAGAAAGCCAGCTTGGACAGCCAGCCGCCTTTTTCGCTGCCTTTCATGGGATCGTTGTAGCGCACATAGTAGATGCCGCGGGAACGATTCCGGTCTTCGACCACGAAACCGACACGATCCAGCGCCAGGCCGGTCAGACGCCAGGCCTTGGAGAACGGCTCGGAAATCAATAATGCCGCACCATCCCGCCCCTTGACCATGCGGGATTTCACTCCGGTCATTTCCTTGGCTGCGGCCAATCTGGCTTTGGCTTCGGCCTCAGCCAGACCCAGGTAGATCATCAGCCTGTTCAGCATGATCGCTTCCAGGCCGGGGTCGCGGGGACGGATCTTCCAGTAGATCTGGTCATCTTCGTTGGTGGTGCCGGACACGAATTCCTGCTCCATGCCAAAATGCACCAGATACAACTCGGTTGTTCCCGGCTCATCGCCTCGCTCCAGGCGAATACGGAAGCGATCCCGGATGCCCGCATCATAGGCGCCATCGAAAAAGCCCTGGATGAAATCGGTGATGAATCCGCTGCTGACATTGGCCTTGTTCTCCAGCCAGGTCGTTTCCATGACACCAATAGTGGGGTCCTGCTGATCGAGCAGAATGCCGTTTTCCTGCCAGAAATCGAGTACCTTGTCCCACACTGCATCGGCCGAGGCGTTGATCACCAGCCAGCGATCCCGCCCTTCGCGTTCCACCTTGATGTCAGGATTCTCCGGCAACACGTTCTGACCGAGAGAGCGCATACTGCTGTCGCCTACGCCCTTGCGCATTCCGGCGTACTCGGAATAGGTGGTGGTACCGCCTTCCAGTCCGGGTATCCGGTTTTCGATGCGGCTGGAAGTAAGATCCGGAGGCACTTCAAGATGCTTGTCAGCGATCACTTCTTTTTTATATTCCACCTGTTTGTCCGGCAGTATGTTGTCCAGACCTGTGGAGCTGCAGCCCCCCAGTACAAGCACAGGCACCACCGGAATGAGAAGGCGTTTGATACTGACATTCATAAACTTGTTATCCCAGTCATCATCGGATGACTAATTTGTCGCTCAGATGAGCCCGGCCTGGCTCAGAGCCTGGCGCAAAGGTTGGTGATATTCCGCAGACAACCAGGTAAGTGGCAAACGGATACCTTCCTGAATCATGCCCATTTCCGCCAGAGCCCACTTGACCGGTATGGGGTTGGATTCCAGGAAAAGGTTGTGATGCACGCCAGCCAGTTGCGCATCGATGGCCTCGGCTGCAGTACGATCACCAGCCAGCGCAGCCTCACACAGCCTCGCCATGGGTGCCGGAGCCACATTGGTGGTGACAGAGATCACCCCATTGCCGCCCAGCAGCATGAACTCGCAGCCCGTGGCATCGTCACCACTGTAGAGGGCAAATTCCTCTCCCGTGAGGGATCGGATGGCTGCCACACGTTCCAGATCACCGGTGGCTTCCTTTACGCCGACGATATTTTCAACACCCGACAGCCGGCCCACGGTTTCGGGCAGCATGTCACAGGCAGTCCGGCCGGGCACATTGTACAGAATCTGGGGAATTTCCACGGCTTCGGCTATGGCCTTGTGATGCAGATACAGGCCTTCCTGGGTGGGCTTATTGTAATAGGGTGTTACGAGCAGGCAGGCATCTGCACCCGCGTCCGCCGCACAACGGGTAAGGCTGATGGCTTCCGTGGTGGAATTGGCGCCTGTGCCTGCGACAACGGGAATGCGCCCGGCAATATGCTCTACCGTCAGGCGGATCACCTCACAGTGTTCCTGCTCGTCGAGCGTGGCAGATTCGCCGGTGGTACCCATGGAGACGATGGCACTCGTGCCCTGCTCCACATGCCAGTCCAGCAGTTTGTACAGCGCTGCCTGATCGACAGATCCATCCGCCGTCATCGGCGTCACCAGCGCTACCATACTACCCTGAATCATCACTCACTCCGCAGTTCACACGGAAACATCGACAGCGACATTTCCCACAAGAGCGGTATTCTATCCTGTGGCAATTTTCGCTGACAAGGAAAAAGGCATATGGAATAGCATTTGCTTCGAGCCCACCATGCAAGCGGTTGATTCACCTTGCCAATTGCCCGTTTCAGGAACGCTGGAAAAAAGGACACAAAGGTTACGTCACCATGAAAATGCGCATCGATGGGAGGTCGTGACACATGATCATTTTTGCTACCCGAGTCCAAAAGCCTGAAACAGCCGTAATCCGCCATTTGGAGAAAAGCACAGATCTGCAACTTTTCTGCTGAATCAGATCAGCCAATAGGCTTTTTTACTTCTTCCTGCTCTTTGGCCTGAACCGTCTCACTGAGTGACTCGAGGGAGGTACTCAAAGAGATACTGCCGCCAGCTGCCAGGGACACAAGATCAACATTGGCGGCAGCAAAGTCGCTCCAGGTACTGTCACCTGTCCCGTAAACACCTGGGCATCTCTAAAAATTCGCTGATCTGGCAGAATTCACTCATCCAACGGAAACCGTACTGAGAGCGTCATACAACCAAGCTTCTTTGACCCGAAAAACCGCCTTGCCGAGCTGGAAAGGCTGGGTGATCCCCTGGTGCGACTGAACCGGATCGTGGACTGGGACGCCTTCAAGCCGCTGCTGAAGAAAATCCACCAGAAGCCCCGTAAAAGCAATGTGGGCCGCAAGCCTTGGGATCCAGTGCGGATGTTCAAGATGCTGGTGCTGCAAACGCTGTACAA
>DTXR01000162.1 GCA_012962365.1 Chromatiaceae bacterium
ACGAGGATTGGTCAGCAGGGTACCAGGGGCCTTCACCAAGGCCCGCAAGGCCTTGACTACAGGATGTCGATGAGAAGGTCCTTGGTGGCTGACCCCCAAAAACCATCGTTGGAGAAGGCCGCCATGGCGTGGTCGAGAGTGCCCACGCCTATGCGCGCTGTAGGAGAATATTGATGAATACACAGAAATTTGGTGGCCCATGGACCGAACAGAAGCTGGATGCACTTGAGAACTACTTGAGCGCTTATCTCACAATCTTTACGAGGAATCCAAGGGCTGCAAAATTTAGGCGTCATTATGTGGATGCCCTTGCTGGAAGCGGTCTGCGATCTGTTCGTAATACTACTACCACACCCCTTGATCTTGGAGATGCCGGTGAGGCATTCGAGTTCATGGACGGGAGCGCACGAAAGGTATTATCGATGGATAAGGACTTTCATAAATACTGGTTCGTGGAAAAGGACTCCGGCCATGCCGCATCTCTTCAACAGATGATCAATGAAGACTTTCCAGACAGATCTGCACGATGCAAAATTGTTGAGGGCGATGCAAATGAGTTTCTTCTTGAATGGACTGATCAACTGGGTCCAATGGACAGATCTGTTGTCTTCCTAGACCCGTATGGAATGTCTGTTCAATGGGCAACGATCGAGAAGTTGGCAGGTACACAGAAAGTGGATCTATGGATGCTCTTCCCAGCATCCAGCGTAATTCGCATGCTGCCAAGACAAGGGCCACCAGACGAAGCGTGGTCCCGACGTCTTACTGAATTATTTGGGGATGAAAGTTGGCGTGACGAATTTTATCAGGAGGAGCGCCAGGAAGACCTTTTTGGAGAACATACGGCCGTGAACCGCAAAGTAACTGAAGATACTGTCTCCAACTATTTACTGCGCAGATTAAAAATGATTTTTTCCGGAGTAGTCGATAAGCCACTAATTCTGCGAAACTCACGTCAGTCTCCATTGTTTATGCTCGTCTTCGCTGCAGGCAACCCAGTAGGAGCCAAAACAGCAATATCAATTGCCGGTAACATTATCAGGAATGCTTGACAGCATCGTCATTTTCGGCGATGCTTGTCGGTAACTAACGAGACAGGAGGATTCTGACATGGCAACTCA
>DTXR01000163.1 GCA_012962365.1 Chromatiaceae bacterium
ATAGGTCGCACTGAACCCGCCCGTCTTCCAATTTGTGCCAGTATTTTGTGGCCACACTCGTTGTATCAGTCATCTTGTATTTTCTCCACCTGAACCCATTTATGATTTATAAAATCGGGTTGAAAAGCAGGAATTCAAGATGAGCAGCGTATTACTTCCTTCCGTCGCGGGCATGTTCTATCCGGAACCAGCTGGCGAATTGAAACGACAGGTCGACAGCCTGCTGGCCGAGGCGCCAGTGCCCCCGGAAGCACCACCGAAAGCACTGATTGCACCGCATGCGGGATATATCTATTCCGGCCCTGTTGCGGCCAGCGCCTATCGCAGATTGCTGCCGGCGGCAGACAAGATCAAAGAGGTGGTCATTTTTGCGCCTTCACATCGCGTTCCCTTCCGTGGTTTGGCGACCACATCGGCAGACTATCTGCGTACGCCTCTGGGTGATATTCCGGTTGATCGTGCGGCCGTGAACCAGGCGCTAGGGTTGCCTCAGGTAGAGGAATTCGACCGGGCCTTCGAAGGCGAACACGCCTTGGAGGTGCAACTACCCTTTTTGCAACGTACATTGAACAGCTTCCGCATCGTGCCTTTCATCGTCGGACAGGCAAATGGCAGAGAAGTCAGCGAAGTGCTGAATTTACTGTGGGGGGGTGATGAGACTCTCATCGTCATCAGCTCGGATCTGAGTCATTTCCTGGACTACGACAGCGCCAAGGAAAAGGATCAGCGCACCACAGAGGCCATCGAATCTCTCCAACCCGGTGCCATCGATTTCGATGATGCCTGCGGGAGAATACCGGTCAGTGGTTTGCTCGTTGCGGCAAAAGAACACGGCCTGCACGCCAGGACCGTGGATCTGCGCAACTCCGGCGACACCGCCGGCGACAAGCGTCGCGTTGTGGGGTATGGTGCGTATGTCTTCAACTGATCAAACACTGAACACGCAGCAGCGCAAAATTCTGCTGCAAACCGCTCGGGAATCGATTCATACGGGGTTTCTCGAAGGGCATCCGCTGGAAGTGAACCCGGCTGATTTCGAGGAAGCACTGCAAGCCAGACGCGCCACCTTCGTCACGCTGAACGCACATGGTGAATTGCGTGGCTGCATCGGCCATCTGGAGGCCATTCAGCCGCTGATCAAGGATGTGTCAGACAACGCCTTCAGCGCTGCATTCCATGACAACCGCTTCCCGCCGGTCGGAGAAAGGGAGTTCGATCAGCTGGAAATCCATATTTCCGTTCTGAGCCCGCCCGAGCCTCTCTCCTTTTCTGCGGAAGAGGA
>DTXR01000164.1 GCA_012962365.1 Chromatiaceae bacterium
CGATCGATCGGGTTGCCCGTGATCTGCAAAGAATGCACGAATCACTTTCAACCCAGTGAATTCCCCATGTGCGCCTGCCGCCGGTTGAAGCGACACATCGTGCATCCCCGCAATTTCTTCGAGCATGGATCGGGTTTCATACAACAAGCGCAACGCATGGACTCGAATCAGTTGCCGCCTAGAATGGCTGGACACGCCTTGGTCAGCTCGATACCAAGCACATTGGACGCAGCCTATTTCTCAATATTTTTTTCTGCTAAAAAGCCACGAGCATAATGGAGTCCAAATCATGTCCATATTTGTTATATTAACCGGAACTGATCCCAGTTCTCGCAAGGGAGGTATCGGCTCTGCCATGCCCGGTTATTTACGTGCATTAGATAGCGCGGGCATTTCCTGGTATTCGATTCCGACATATCACCCGTCTGAATTAAACGGAAAATGGAAGCCCTGGTTAAAGGCTTTTCCTAAACTTGCTAAAGAAATCACGGCTGCTCAACGACAAAATAAAACCGTCTTGGTGTACAGCCATGCCGGGGCTGGCGTATCTTTGTTACGGGAATTTTTTATCTTATTGTTTGCAAGGGCATGCGGAGCCATCACCCTTGTTCAATTGCATTCCTCTGAAATAAATGACTATTTACACAGCCCAATCAATAAATTCCTTTTTCGGATCATTATCAGCCCGGCACATAAACTGGCTGTATTGACCCCATGGTGGAGGCAATTGATTCGGGATCATGGCATCCGGAAACCAGTCGCCATTGTCCCCAACCCCTTGCCTGCCGAATGGGAGATGCAGGCCCGACGACCGCTTTCACACAAGGGAAACATTGATTCTGTTCTATTGTTGAGTTTGACTCGTCTGGTGCCAGGAAAAGGAGTCGATGCCGTCATTGAAGCGATGCCGTTTTTGCCCGATCGGTTTCAACTGGTGATCGCCGGCGATGGCCCTCAACGTCCCACATTGCAACAGCGCACTGAAGAGCTCAACTTGACGGACCGGGTACACTTTGCGGGTTGGGTATCTGGCGATAAGAAACAGCAATTGTTTGATGACGCTGACATCTTTGTCCATCCGTCACGATACGATGCCTTAAGCATGGGATTTCTGGAGGCAATGGCGAATGGCTTGCCTGTGGTGGCCACGCAATGGGGCCCTACCCCTGATGCCGTACCGGACGGGCGCTGCGGTGTGTTGGCCAAGGAAGGAGATCCACAGGCCCTGGCCAAAGCAATTCTCTCCCTGCAAGAAACACAATTCCGCCAGCATATGGGTAATGAAGCCAAACATTGGGTTCTTGAACGTTTTTCGGCCAAGGTTGTAGGAATGAAGTTGGCAGCAGTGCTGCAGGATGTCAAGACATGACATCCTGCCCCCATCTGATTTTGACCGTGGATTATGAACTGTTCGGAGATGGCTCCGGCTGTCTCAACGCCTGCGTGTTAAAACCGGCCGAAAGGATGATGCGTATCGCCGAGCGTCTAAACGCACCGATTACTTTCTTTGCCGAAGTACTGGAATTCACGGCTTTGTCTGCGCATGATCACGACTCGCGCGCGCCGGATCAATTGCGTAATTCTCTGCTGCGTGGTCATGATGTGCAATTGCACCTCCATCCCCAGTGGCACAATGCAACTCGCAACCCAAAGGGCGATTGGCAGCTTGACATGAAACGATGGC
>DTXR01000165.1 GCA_012962365.1 Chromatiaceae bacterium
ACATGACCCCGACCACGGACAAGACCGGGAATCATTTCGAACGCAAGCGCTGGCAACCTGCATTATTGGACAGATATGCCTGGCAGGAATGGGCTCAGGCAGTAGTACGCATCGTTATCACTATTATTGTATTGGTTTACCTGCTCTTCCCGAAAGATCAAGCCGATATTGAGACCAACCTCATCGTCACCCAACTGGTCGGATACTATTTCGTTTATTCTCTGTTGATCATCGGGAGTTTCTGGATCTGGCCCGGATCACGGGTAAGCAGAAAGCTGCTGACGCTGGTGTCGGATATTGGTATCACTCTGTATTGCATGCATTTGTATGGCGAGGCCAGCGCCCCGTTTTTTGTCATTATTCTATGGGTGAGCATTGGCTACGGTGTACGCTTCGGCCAGCGATACCTGATTGCCGGCACCATATCCTCCAGCCTGGGCTTTGTCGCTCTCGGGCAATTCAGTCCGTATTGGCAAAAACATCCCACCATTACCGCCTCATACCTTATTGCAGTGCTGGTCATTCCCTTGTTCGCGGCATATCTGCTACGAAAGATCGAGCAGGCGAAGAAAGAAGCTGAATCGGCTAACCAGGCAAAATCTCAGTTTCTTGCCAACATGAGCCATGAGATTCGCACGCCTCTCACCGGCATACTTGGCATGGCCGAATTGCTGCAGGAAGCACCGCTGGACAAAAAGTATCTCAAGCAGATAGACACCATTAATTATTCTGCAAAGAATCTGTTGCATCTTCTCAACGACACCCTGGACATCGCCAAGATTGAAGCGGGAAAACTGGAACTGACCCCCAGGAACCTGGATATTCATGAGCTGGTCAACGGCCTGTCCCTGATGTACCGCCCCCTAGCTCAGGCCAAGCAACTCACATTCAAGACCCGCATTCACCACCAGATTCCTGGCAAGCTACGGGGCGACCAATTTCGCCTGCAGCAGATTCTGGTAAACCTGCTCAGCAATGCCGTTAAGTTTACTTCCGAAGGGCAGATCGGCCTTTCCATACGGCTGATCAACCTGAATGAAGATGCTGCCACCCTACGCTTCGAGGTAACGGATACCGGCATCGGCATTCCTGCCGACAAGCAGGAAAAGATTTTCGAAATTTTTGAACAGGCGGACAATTCCACGACCAGACAATATGGCGGCAGCGGTCTGGGCATGGCCATCTCCAGGCAGCTGGTTGAAATGATGGGAGGGGAAATCAAACTGGACAGCCGGGAAGGAAAAGGCTCGACCTTCTGGTTTGACATCAAGCTGGATGTTGTTGCGGAAACACTCCCAATTGGACAGATCCCAAGCTTCGAAGGCGTTCATGCACTGGTTGTTTCATCCAACCGCATATTCACACAACGATACAGGCAGATGCTGGAGCGCTGGGGCTGCGGCGTCGAAACTGCAGCAACGTCCGCAGAAGCATTCTTCCAACTCAAGGCAGGGAGCAATGACTTCCAGAACTACCAACTCATGGTCATCGATGAAAAGGGCCTGGAGCTGTCAGCCCAACAGTTTGGCCAGGCACGCAGAAACGACCCTGCAATTGTAACGGTACCATCGATTATAATCTCCGGCAGCGAAGACGGCGGCGAACCCTTGCTGCCGTATTTCGACGCCGTGTTGTCAGCCAACGCGGACAGCGGGGCATTTTTCCAGGCGTTGCACCGGCTGCTGGATGACGATGAACATAAACCCGCAATATCCACCGTTGATGCCGATGCCAGACCCTTGTCCGGGAAACGCTATCGTATTCTGATCGTGGATGACAACAAGACCGTACAACTGGTCATTCCTACCATTTTGAAAAAAGCCGGGCATAAAGTGGTGCAGGCTTATGATGGCGAAAATGCACTGGATCTCCTGTTCGATCAGGCATTCGATGCGGTCGTCATCGACATGCAGATGCCATTCATGAGTGGCCCGGAAACCATCAAGGCATATCGTTACTCGGAGTATGGCAGCTCTGATCACCTGCCTTTCATCATACTTTCTGCCAATGCCAGTGCAGAAGCACGACGTGAATCAGAAGAGGCCGGTGCTGATGCCTTCCTGGTTAAACCGGTAGAAAAACACAGGCTGCTGCAGCTTATCGACAAACTAGCCACAGGCATTTGCACGGATGATCCCGACCTTGAAGTACGAAAAAACAATGTCGAAACGCTGGCCATACCCGCAGATGCTCCGCCGATCATGGACATGGAAACGGTGCAAGCATTGATGTCCATCGAGAGCGATGAAAGCTTTTTCCCGGAGTTGATGAAACACTTTTTTGCCGACGCAGAACAGTCCATTCGCGAAATGGAGCTAGGCTGGGCAGAGCAGCGTTTGGACGCCATACGTGATGCGGCTCATGCCCTGCAGGGCTCTGCCGGAGGTATCGGCGCGCTGGCTCTATTCGTGGAATGCGAACGCCTTTCCGCAGTGGATAATTCAGAATTGAAACAGGAAGCCGTCAGGATGATCGATGCCATCAAGATTCAGAGAAACAAACTACGCGCTTTCCTTCAGGAATCAAGTACTGCGACGACTACATCAACTGTCTATAAATTCCCGGACAAATCCTGACTCTGTGAGTCCATCGGGGCGCATTGCGAGTCCCTGATCCATCCGGCTGTATGAAAATCTCACCAGACCTGCGAGTATGGCAGCAAGTTTTCATAACGCTTTCCAAATCTGTAGCCTGCACTCTGCACGCCCTCAGAACTCACGGATTCAGGAGCGATTGCCACTCAAGTGGCCGCCATCTTTTTAGCCTGGGCTTTTACCAATCGCTCCATCATCTTCAGATCGCGCTCCGGCAGCATCATCGCCGAATCCACCCACAGCAGTACGATGCGCTTCAGCTCGTCATGGGTCAAAGGAAACACTACATCGCGCATGGCCAGTACAGCATTCCGGGTCATGGCTGAACGCCCATGTTTGCGAATGAACTGGCGCAAGGCCATTTTTGCTTCACCTGGTTCTGCCAGTACATCGATCACTCCGAGCTCATGAAGCTCTTCTGAGCAATACATCCTTCCACTGTTGATCATGCGTTCCACCTGTGCCGGCGCAATTCGGCGTGACAGGAAGGAATAGGCTCCCATACCGGGGAACATATTGAACACAACTTCGGGAAAGCCGATTTTCACCCCTTTTTCTGCAATGATGACATCGCAGGACAAGGCCGCCTCGAAAGCAGCACCCAGGGCATCACCTTCGATTAGGGAAATCGTACGCAGATTCTTCAGGTTCAGGTTTCGATAGTTGTCATACAGCACATCGATACAAAGGAGAGCGTATTCTTCCAGTACATCCCGTCTGGCATTGCG
>DTXR01000166.1 GCA_012962365.1 Chromatiaceae bacterium
GTCTGGCGATGGATTGCCCCAGGGAGGTCTTTCCCACACCAGGAGGCCCTACTAGACAAAGGATCGGCCCCTTGAGCTTGCGCACCCGCTGCTGAACTGCGAGATACTCGAGAATGCGCTCCTTGACCTTCTCCAGACCATAGTGATCGGCTTCGAGCACCGCTTCGGCCTTGGCGATATCGTTGCGTACACGGCTGCGTTTCTTCCAGGGCACGCTGACCAGCGCATCAATGTAATTGCGTACCACCGTCGCTTCCGCAGACATGGGTGACATGAGCTTGAGCTTGTTCAGCTCGGCTTCGGCCTTGGTTCTGGCCTCCTTGCTCATGCCGGCTTTCTTGATCTTTTCCGCGAGTTCCTCGAATTCGTTGGGTACGTCATCCAGCTCGCCCAGTTCTTTCTGAATGGCTTTCATCTGCTCATTCAAATAGTACTCACGCTGGTTCTTTTCCATCTGTTTCTTGACTCGGCCACGGATGCGCTTTTCCATCTGCAGCACATCGTTTTCACCTTCCATGAGCGCCATCAGGTGTTCCAGCCGCTCGCGCACACTCTGCATCTCCAGAACCTGCTGTTTTTCATTCAGCTTCAGGGACATGTGCGCCGCCATGGTGTCTGCCAGGCGCGTCGGTTCATCGATGCTGGCCAGGGAGGTCAGCACCTCCGGCGGGACTTTCTTGTTCAGCTTGACATATTGATCGAACAGCCCCGTTGCAGTACGCATGAGCACATCCATTTCCTGCTCGGGCAGCTCTTCCTCATCGTCCAGACGTATGGCTTCCGCGACGTAATAGCCGTCCTTTTCCTGCATCTTCCTGATACGGCTGCGGCTACTGCCTTCCACCAGCACTTTGACGGTGCCATCCGGCAGTTTCAGCAACTGCAGGATACTCGCCATGGTGCCGACTTCATAAACGTCCTCGACGCCAGGGTCATCGACATCCGGGCTTTTCTGGGCAACCAGCAGGATCTGCTTGTTGTCCTGCATGGTGGCATCCAGCGCCTTGATGGATTTGTCCCGCCCCAC
>DTXR01000167.1 GCA_012962365.1 Chromatiaceae bacterium
TCAGGCGCTCAAGAATTGGCAGAAAGAACAACCGGAATTATTCAAAAAGAAAGTATATGATCTATCGGGACTTGACAAGTATCGCCTGAGCCTGCTGCCAGTGTTGCTTGCCCTGTTGAGTGGCTGTTCTACTGTACCTCCCTCCGACATCAATAATCTGTGTACCATTTTTAAAGAGAAGGATGACTGGTACAAGAGCGCCAGGGCATCACAAAAACGCTGGGGCACGCCGATTCATGTGCAGATGGCGATCATTCGCCAGGAGTCGGCTTTTCGTGATGACGCACAGCCGCCCAGAAGCAAGGTGCTGGGTTTCATTCCCTGGAGCCGGCCATCTTCTGCCTATGGCTATCCCCAGGCAAAGGACGATACCTGGGACTGGTACATCGAGAAGACCGGCAACCGCTGGGCCGACAGAGACGACTTTGCGGATGCGGTGGACTTCGTCGGCTGGTACACCAATGTCAGCCACAGCAAGCTGGGCATATCGAAGTGGGATGCCAGGCACCAGTACTTGGCGTACCACGAAGGGCATGGTGGCTATCGCAACCGTACCTACCGGAAAAAGGGCTGGTTGATCAAGGTTGCGGAAAAGGTGGATCGTCAGTCAAAGGCGTATGCAAGCCAGCTCAAGACCTGCGAGAAAGAACTCGACAAGGACTGGTCTATGTGGCCATTCTGACAGTGATGCGGCGCTATCGACAGTCGCCAGGTCAATACTCATGCGGTGGTTCGGTCGTGGGCATAAATGGCCGCGCCATAAAGTGCTGCATCCGCATTGAGAATGATCTTTACCGGCATTTCTCTCATCAGTGCTTCCATGTCGCCCTTGGCAAAGAAGCCGTCTAGGAAAGCAGGTTTCTGCAATTGCGCCAGTATCCTGGGGGCGATGCCGCCGCCAATATAGACGCCGCCCGTGGCCATGATCTTCAACGCATGATTTCCCGCTTCGACACCGTATAGATGCACGAACATCTCCAGCGCGTCCATACATATCGGGCAGCGCTCCTGCTGTGCGGCATGGGAGATCGCCGCAGCTGCGTCACCATGGTGCATTTCCTCCGCCAGCCAGTCTGGAGGAGTTGCCTTGTGATGAGCAAGCATGAAGTCATGGATGTTGATCAGCCCCTGGCCTGATACCACCAGCTCCCAGCTCACCTGCCCATGCTGCTTCTGCAAGTACTCCAGCAAGGCGATTTCCAGAGCGGTGGTGGGGGAAAAGCTGGCATGACCACCTTCGGATGCGAAGGGGATGTGCTGATGGGCATCCCAGAATAGGCCGGCTTCTCCCAAACCCGTACCTGCCGCGATAATGGAGCGATTGCCTTGTGCACCGGGTTTGCCTTCGTGAA
>DTXR01000168.1 GCA_012962365.1 Chromatiaceae bacterium
CAGGCAGGACGGGCTAGCTATGAAGGCGCTCGTTCGGACGCAAACTACGCTGCAATTTGTTTGCACCGCACAGCTTGGTCGTTAGCTGCAAGGAGAAACGTAGATGATCGTAGATTGGATAGTTTATGGACTGATAATTTGGGTGCTGGCAACGATACTGATAAAAAAGCATTTAAGAATGCGCCAGCCCTGCGTGGCATTGCATGGTGGCTAACGATAATGTTGTTTTTTGTCAATATTGTTGCCTTGTCTGCTGCCAAATTCCTCAGATACCAAGCGCGGATTCAACTTGCTGATGTAACCAGTGGGTCGATCGTAAAAATACCTGATTCGGCGTTTTCAATCCACGGGGCTTTGAATGCCCTGAATACTGGGGGTTACTAGTCATGGCGTTTTCTCCACAGAAGTTGCTGGGCAGTTTGCAGGCAATGCCCGCACCCAGACAGTACTGGGTGGCTTTTAGCGGTGGTATGGATTCCACGGTGCTGTTGCATGGTCTTGCCGAAATTCGCTCACAGCTTTCTGCGCCGCTCATGGCCATTCACATCAATCACGGCCTTCAGGCGAAAGCTCTGGAATGGGAAATGTTTTGTAGGGAGGTTTGCGCCAGGCTGAATATTCAGCTGACGAACCTGCAGCTGAATCTGCGACCCGCGTCCGGAGAAAGCCTGGAGGCACAGGCAAGGGATGCGCGCTATGCCGCTATCGCCGCACGCATGCAGGCGCAGGACATGTTACTCACGGCGCACCATGGTGATGATCAGGTAGAAACTTTTCTGCTGCAGCTGCTGCGCGGGGCTGGCGTCTCTGGGTTGGCGTCCATGCCTTCGATAAGAGAATGGGAGCCGGGGTGGCTGGCGCGGCCGTTACTGGATTATAGTCGTGAAGAGCTGCTGACCTGGGCGAAAAAGGAGCATTTGCACTGGCAGGATGATCCCAGCAATGAACGCCTGAATATTCGCAGAAACTATCTTCGCCACAAGGTGATTCCTCTCCTCAAGGAGCAATGGCCTGGGCTGATAAACACCACTTCTCGGTCTGCGCGGCATTGCGCCGAAGCCTCCAGCCTGATGCGGGAAGTGGGAACCATGGATCTGTCGCTGGTCTGGGATAAAGGAAGGCCGTGGCAACTGCTGATCTCCGGCTTGGCAGTGCTATCTCCGCAAAGGCAGAAGAATCTCCTGAGGTACTGGATTCGGCGCCAGGGTCTGCCGGTTCCGAGTCATCGTATCGTCGAACGCATTCTTGCTGAAGTTGTGACGGCACAGCAGGCCGGTAGCCCCATGTTGAGCTGGAACAGCGGGGAAATACGGCGCTATCGTGGCCGCCTCTATCTGATGCCAACCTTGCCCAGGGTCCCTGCGGAGGAACTGCGCTTGCATTGGGATGGCAGTAAACCGCTGAAGTTGCCAGAAGGCCTGGGCAGGCTGCTGGCAAACCCGGAAGTGGACTGGCTGTCAGAAGGCGTGGATGTGGTGTTTCGCTCCGAAGGTCTTAAGTGCCGGCCTGGCAAAGGACGGAAAAACCGTAGTTTCAAGGGACTGTGCCAGGATTTGAATATCCCGCCCTGGCTGCGTCAGCGCTTGCCATTGGTCTACCGTAACGATGAGCTGGTTGCCATAGCAGACTATTGCACATGCCAGCCGGAGACGGGAAAAAGCCCCTTTATTTGGGAAAGACCCGAGTGGCTGCATTAGGCTTCAAAAACAGCTATGCTGCCCGGCACCCGCTGACGGGCGTACTGGTCAACCTCCTGCTGTTGCTGGCCTGTGCACTGCTTGCACTGGGCCTGACGTTGCCGCTGATAACTGTGGAGAAATTCTATTTTTTTGCCAACACCGTCAGCCTGTTGTCCGCCATCAGCCAGCTCTGGCATGGGCAAGAAAAGAGCCTGGCCATACTATTGGGTGGATTCAGCGTGGTTTTCCCTGTGGTCAAGCTGCTGTTGCTGTTCCTGATCTGGAACTTGGAGGACACGGAAAGCAGGCAGCACCGGCGTAACCTCAAATGGCTGGCCACTTATAGTAAATGGTCCATGCTGGATGTGTTCGTGGTTGCGTTGCTGGTGGTTACTGTAAAGCTCGGTGCCCTGGCCCAGGCACAGGTGGAGTTCGGACTGTATGCTTTCGCAGCCAGCGTTATTCTCACCATGCTGGTTTCGGCCTGGATAGGACGCTATACGGGTATTTCAGGCGGCCCTGTCTGAAGCGTTTCATCAGAACCATGCTTGATGTGTTGGCCGCTCAGGCGCAGGGTTCCAGGCCGGGGATAATGGCGGGTCAATAACCGCCAGGAAGATATGGATGGGTCATCGTAAAATTGCCCGCTGAACCATCAATCGGCCTTTCGGTAATGCCCCAAACTGAGTAAACTACCGGGTTTCCTGAGCTAGAGGAACCATAATGCAGGATATCAATCCAATTACCAACAAGATAGCTGATCTGAAGGGGCGCCTGGAATCCCTCAGGGGGTACCTTTGACTACCCGGAAAAGAAGGAACGCCTGACGGAAGTTCTGGCCGAGCTTGAAGATCCGGAAGTGTGGAACGATCCGGGTCGCGCCCAGGCACTGGGCCGTGAGCGCGCCGATCTGGAAGCCGTGGTGGAAAGCATAGACGAGATTTCCGCGGGTTTGGCGGATGCCGCAGATCTGCTGGAGATGTCCGTGGAAGAAGGCGATGAGGATTCCGTCGCCGGTATTGCGGCAGATACAGATGCCTTCGAAAAGCGCGTGGAAGAGCTGGAGTTTCGGCGCATGTTCTCCGGCGAAATGGACGCCAACAATGCGTTTGTCGAGATCCAGGCGGGCTCCGGTGGTACTGAAGCCCAGGACTGGGCGGAAATGCTGCTGCGCATGTATTTGCGTTGGGGTGAATCCCACGGTTTCAAGACAGAACTGATGGAGGCATCTCCCGGCGAGGTGGCGGGCATCAAATCCGCCTCCATTCGGTTTGAAGGGCCTTATGCCTATGGCTGGTTGCGTACCGAAACCGGTGTGCACCGGCTGGTGCGCAAATCGCCCTATGATTCTGGCGGCAGGCGTCACACGTCTTTTGCAGCGGTTTTCGTTGCTCCGGAAATCGACGATAGTGTGGAGATCGACCTGAATCCGGCAGATATCCGCGTGGATGTTTATCGCGCGTCCGGCGCCGGTGGTCAGAAACAGCGCACCCTTATTGCCAGGGCTTTAGCAACTGAGCCCAGTGTTCTCCTTTTGGATGAACCC
>DTXR01000169.1 GCA_012962365.1 Chromatiaceae bacterium
GCGGCATCTGCCCGCACATTGAAACCAATGATCGCCGCGCCGGAAGTCAGCGCCAGGTTCGCATCAGACTCATTGATGCCGCCGACACCTGCAGCCACGATTTTCACCCGGGCTTCATCAGTGTGGATCTTCTGCAGGGACTCTTTCAATGCCTCGACGGAACCCTGAACATCGGCCTTGATGATCAGGTTTACGTAAGCAACATCACTTTCGCCCATGCGGGTGAACATCTCGTTGAGCTTGGCAGCCTTCTGCTCGGCAAGACGGGAATCCCGCTGTTGTTCGCTACGCATCTCTGCCACTTCGCGGGCTTTCTTCTCGTCGGGCAGGGCCACCATGCTATCCCCCGCCTGGGGTACGCCGGAAAGGCCCAACACTTCGATGGGTGTGGACGGGCCGGCTTCTTTCACCATCTTGCCATATTCATCGAGCATGGCACGCACTCGGCCATATTCGACTCCGGCCACGATGGCATCGCCTTTGCGCAGGGTACCGGACTGCACCAGCACCGTGGCAACCGGACCACGCCCTTTGTCGAGGCTGGATTCCACCACGATACCCTGGGCATAGCCTGTCACCGGCGCCTTGAATTCGAGAATTTCTGCCTGCAACAGGATCGCATCCAGCAGGGCATCCACGCCTTCACCGGTCTTGGCAGACACCTTGACAAACTGCGTGTCGCCGCCCCAATCTTCCGGCACAACCTCTTCCGCCACCAGTTCCTGCATGACCTTGTCAGGCTGGGCTTCCGGCCGGTCGATCTTGTTGACCGCCACGATCAGGGGGACGCCGGCTGCCTTGGCATGCTGCACCGCTTCCTTGGTCTGGGGCATGACGCCATCATCAGCCGCAACGACCAGGATGATGATATCGGTGGCCTGGGCGCCCCGGGCACGCATGGCGGAAAACGCGGCGTGTCCCGGTGTATCCAGGAAGGTAATGGTGCCATGTCCGGTTTCTACACGATAGGCGCCGATATGCTGCGTGATGCCACCTGCTTCACTGTCGGCAACTTTTGATTTGCGGATATAGTCCAGCAGAGAAGTCTTGCCGTGATCGACATGGCCCATGATGGTGACCACAGGCGCACGCGGCAGCTGTTCACCTTCCGGTTCACCGGCGATAGATGCAATCAGCTTGTCTTCCACGTCTTCTTCCTTGTGGAGAACGACTTTGTGCCCCATCTCCTCGACGACCAGCGCTGCCGTATCCTGATCCAGCACCTGGTTGATGGTGACCATCATGCCCATTTTCATCAGTTCCTTGATGACTTCCGCGGCTTTCACCGACATCTGCTGGGCAAGATCGCCAACGCTGATGTTCTCGGGAACCTTGACTTCACGCACCACCGGCGCCGTAGGCTTCTGGAAACCGTGATCCATATCTGCCTGAGAGGCATCCCGTCCACGGCTCTTCCTTGCTGGCTTGCGTCGGCCGCTCTTGCCGGCGGCCACATGCAGCTCTTTTCGACCGCGACCGGACTTGGCAGCTTCAGCACGGCGCTGAGCCTTTTCCTTTCGCTCCCTGGCTTCCTGCTGGGTCTTACGCTGTTCCTGGGCACGGCGGGCAAGCTCGATATCTCTTTCCCGCTGCTGCTTCTCCGCTTCAGCCCTGGCGCGTTCTTCGTCCTCGGCACGGGTACGTGCTGCTTCCTGGCGCTTGCGCTCATCCTCCTCTGCCTGCAGCAGGGCTTCCTGCGCCTTGCGGCGGGCCTGCTCCTGCTCTTCCGCCAAACGGCGCTGCTCAGCCTGTTCAGCGAGCGCCCTTTTCGCCTCTTCCGCTTCCTTGAGCAAACGTTCCTTGTCGGTTTCCGCTGCCGGCGCCTTGGTATAGGTGCGCTTGCGCTTGACCTCCACTTTCACGGTCTTGGCCGTGCGGGCTGCCCGTGCGGCAGGTGTTCGACCGGCAGATGCCGGCTGTTTGAGTTCGGTTGTGGTCTTGCGCTTGAGGGTGACCTTGCCGGTTTTTGCCGGGCTACCGCCCCCTTTGCCATGACTGGCTCGCAGAAAATTGAGCAACTCCAGCTTTTCCTTCGCCGTCACCGGATCCTCGGCGCTACTCTTGTTCAAACCTGCCTGTGCAAACTGCTCCAGGAGACGATCCACCGGGACGCCTACATCGGCGGCCAACTGGCTGACTGTAATATCGCTCATGCCAATACCCCCTTACCCCTTGGGCTCGGTTTCTGTTTCATTTTCGGCTTCTTCAAACCAGGGCGCCCGTGCTGTCA
>DTXR01000170.1 GCA_012962365.1 Chromatiaceae bacterium
CTGGAACAGGCGAGAGAGCGCATGATCTCCAGCGGCGTGCAGATGTTGTTCGTGACCAACCAGTACCATGAAGTCATGGGCCTGATCACCATCAACGATCTCAATGGCACCAAACCCATGCAGACATTGTCTGAAAATGGCGGCAAGATGGAGGACATCATGGTGCGGGACATTATGACCCCCCGCCTCAAGCTGGAAGCACTGGATTTCAGTGAAATCCAAAAGTCCCACGTCGGTGACCTGCTGGAAACCCTGAAGCGCATGGGACGCCAACATGCCCTGGTGGTGGAATCAGACGAAGCCTCCGGCAAGCAAGTCATTCGTGGTGTATTGTCCACCACGCAGCTGAGCAAGCAGCTGGGCTATGAAGTACAGCGCTCGCACATGGCCAGCAGTATCGCTGATATGGCACAAGGTGGCTGAACAGAAATTCGGGCAGCTCCGTCCGGGACAACGATTCCTCTGGCAAGACAAAATCTGGCAAAAGACCAGCCCGCTCCTGGCCAGCGCAGAAGGCGAAGAAGAACAGCGTATCGTGCCCCGTTCGGCGAGAGTTGCCCTCAAAAACACCACCGCCAATACAACCACCCAGACCGCGACAGACGCCGTCCGCCGGACATTGGCGCAATTGCAACAGGAAAGCCTCAAGGAAATGGAACTTCTGCAACTCGCTCCTGACCAATTTCAGGCGATTCGAAAAATTCTATCCTAGGCAACAGAAAACGCCGCCGACTCGCTGGGGCTTTCTGTTCATGAACCCAAGGAATCCACATGAAAAAACTGATTACACCCACACTGCTCGTCATGTTGCCACTCATTGCTAGCGCCCAGCCTCCTGCCGGCAGACCTTCGTCCATGTCTGAGGCATTCATGATGCAACTGGATGCCAACCAGGATGGCCAGGTCAGCAAGGCCGAATTCCTCGCCAACGAGGAAAAACAGTTCGACGAAATGGACGGCAACAAGGATGGCAATATCGACCATACGGAGATCGAAGAAATAGAAAAGCGCATGCGTGAACGCATGCAGAAGATGCGTAAGCAACCTACCGGGAATCGCTGATGTACGCCGGGCGCACGCCTTTTCTGATCGGCTTTCTCGCCTGCGTTGCCGCTGTCGGCGCCGCACTGGGGTATTTCCAGCAGTATCTCGGCCTCGAGCCCTGCCCCCTGTGCATCTTCCAGCGCATTTCCGTGATGGTCGTGGGCGCCATATTCCTGGTCGCCCTGGTTCATGGGCCGGCGGGTATCGGCCGGCAAGTCTACGGGGCGCTGCTGTCAGTAGCTAATCTCGCCGGCATCGGCATCGCGGCACGTCACCTTTGGCTGCAGTATGGTACCCACGAAGAGCTCAGCTGCGGCGGCACACTGGATTTCATGCTGGAAAATGATCCCTTGATGAAAGTCATCACAGATGTTTTCAAGGGCACGGGAGACTGTGGCGAGATCGTCTGGTCACTGTTTGGCATTAGCATCCCGGGATGGACATTGCTTTTCCTGCTGGGACTGCTCGTCCTGAGTCTGGGCATCCTATTCGGCAAGCGCAGTTGATCCCGGTTTCAGGCTCTGCTGGCTTCCCACGCGCAAACCGGCGGATGATAGATGATCTGCACCTGTGTGCCATCCGGATCATAACAATAGAAACTCCGCGCCCCGTCCCTGTGGGTGCGGGGTTCGGTGCGTATGGGGACATTATGATCTTTTAGCCAGACGAACCATTCGTCCACCAGTGATTCCGTTGCGAGAAAGAAGCCGATATGGTCCAGGCGCTGAATGGCTTCATCCGGGATATCCGCTGCTCCCTGGTGTAGCGCGAGATTATCACTGCCTGAGCTGAGGTAGACGTTCCTTTCATCCGGCCGCCACTCCACATTCATCCCCAGCAGCTCCACGTAGAACCGCTCGCAGGCGGGTAGATCACGCACATACAACGCCACATGCCGCAGTCCATAGCTCATTTCGGGGCGGTTCATCAGTCCAGTTCCACCAGCTCGAAGTCATGCGTGATTTCTGCCGTTTCTCCCAGCATGATAGAAGCAGAGCAGTATTTTTCGGCGCTCAGCGTTACCGCCCGTGCTACCGCCTTTTCCGTGAGCCCCTTGCCACCCACGCGAAAATGCACGTGAATGCGTGTGTACACCTTGGGTTCAGCATCGGCCCGCTCGGCCTCCATCTCGACTTCGCAGAAACGCACATCCTGGCGGCTTTTTTTCAGGATATGCAGCACATCGAATTCCGTGCAGCCTCCCATCCCCAGCAACAGCATTTCCATGGGGCGCACACCCAGGTTGCGCCCACCGTGCTCCTCCGGGCCATCCATCACCACCACATGACCACTGCCGGATTCACCCAGCATCATGGCGCCCTCTACCCATTTCACCCGTGCTTTCATCACTCACTTTCTCTGTTGAATCGAACAGGATATGCAAGCTAACACAGGCCACATTAAATTACAGCTTTGCCGTATTATCCCGCTCATGGCAGAATGCCCACACATAAGGATGATCGGAAAACATGAAAAGGGTCACAGACAAATGAGCATAGTTAATCCCCCTCCACCGCCACCTCAGTGGCTGGCTCCCTTCCTCGCGCACTCTCATATTCACAAGTACCCGGTGCGCAAGGAGCTGATGAAACCGGGCGATCCCGCCGATACGCTGCTATATATACTGGACGGACAGTTGACGGTGTTACTGGAAGACGAGGATGGCAAGGAAATCATTCTAGCCTATGCCAACAAGGGCGAGTTCATCGGCGAGATGGGCATGTTCGTACCCCTATCCACCCGCTCCGTCATCATTCGTACGCGCACACCCTGCGAAATCGCCGAGATCAGCTACCAGCGCCTGGATGCTTTGCTGAAAGACGAATTGAAGGAGCACACCACCGAATTTTTCTTCGCCGTGGGCAAGCAGCTGTCCGAACGGCTATTGCAGACCAGCCGCAAGGTCAGTCATCTGGCCTTCTTCGACGTGACCGGCCGCGTGGCCAGCACCCTGCTGGATCTGTGTGAACAGCCCGACGCCATGACCCACCCCGATGGCATGCAGATCCGCATCACCCGCCAGGAAATCGGCCGCATCGTCGGCTGCTCCCGGGAGATGGTCGGCCGGGTACTGAAGAACCTGGAAGCCCAGGGGCTGATCAGCGTCAAGGGCAAGACCATGGTCATCTTCGGCGCCCGCTGATCACCGGGCAGGAGACTGGCAATGCGGGCAGAGATAACAGCTCTGCCCACCCTGCTTCTCCTGAATCACGACCGCACCACAGCGATAACAGCATGCGCCCGCCCGGCGAAATACCTGAAAACGCGCTTGCTCAAAGCTGCTTCCCGATGCCATCAACCCCTCGGCCCTGGCCAGCGCATTAGTGATCCCGCCCGTCTCGTAGGACTGTCGCGGCAATTCGAGAATCTGCTGCGCCAGCCTTTCCAGGTGCTTCCCGTCAAGATCGCAAGGCCGCATACGCGGATGCAGGCCGGCGGCAAAGAGGATTTCACAGCGTAAATAATTGCCCAGTCCCGCCACGAAAGACTGGTCGGTGAGAAAACCGCCCAGTTGCCGTTTATAGAAGCGTGATGACCGCAGGC
>DTXR01000171.1 GCA_012962365.1 Chromatiaceae bacterium
CGTGTCGCCTATACGCCCGCGGCGGAGGCAGCGTGAATTTTGTGCAATTCAGTGTCCAGGAATTCGGGGGCTTTACAAGGCGCTCTAGAATTAACAGAAAAAAGTATCAGGAATTATTCAAAACGAAAGTATTTGATCTATCCGGACTTGGCGGCTACAAAGCTTTTGCCAAGGCCAGAATTTCCTCCGCATGACCCTTGGGAATGACGCCATAAAGTGCATGTTGGATCACGCCTTCCTTGTCGATGACAAAGGTTGAACGCTGAATGCCCCGGCGCTCGACGCCATCCCGGACTTTCACCTGCATGACCCCGTAGGCATCACAGGCTTCGCCATCCACATCCGCCACCAGCTCGACGGTCAGCCCGTACTTGTCGCGAAAATCACCGTGGCTGATGCAGCTGTCGGCGCTCACTCCCAGCACCAGGGTATCCAGCGCATCGAACTCTTCCGCCAGTTCGCTGAACTCGATGGCCTCCATCGTACAGCCTGGCGTGTCATCCTTGGGATAAAAGTAAACCACCAGATTCTTTTTGCCGGAAAAATCCGACAAACGCAGCATACTCATGTCAGCCGTCGGCAGCTCGAAGTCAGGCGCCTTGTCTCCTCTTTTCAGCATGTTCTACTCCTCTTGTTATAGTTTGTAGTGATTCGTTGCAGAATTCTGCCTGTTCATACCATATTTCAGCTCTCATTCCTGCGTATGCAGGAACCCGGTGAACACGATGACCGGGCTGCCTGGCACCCTGTGGTTCCAAATTCCCGCTTCTGCGGAAATAACGGATTGCCAGACTTTGTAAGCAATCATTCTGCTTCATTGCTTTTGTGCCGGGGGCTATGCCCGACCGGTTGGGTTATCCCGCCTTGGCAACCACCAGCGATACAGGTCGATGGCACTGTCTGCCAGTTGATCTGCCGCCAGCCGATGTTCTGCTTCATTGGGCGGCGCGAGCAATTGATCTTCCTCATACATCATGAATGCGGCAACCGGCCCCAGGCTCAAGGCAGCTTCTTCATCCTGCGCCATGGTTTCGATGACGTCTTCCCCGTGGGCATTCCATCCCATGATATAGCCTTCGCACCAGCCATAAGGTAGCGGCAGGGGTTCGTCGTAATGTTCTTCCAGGCTCAGAATCATGGGTTCATAGTCCCCGGACTCCAGCTCGGCCAATATGCTGCTGTACATCGCCATGAGCAGATCCATGATCTGCCTGGTCTCCGCTTCGGAAGAAAACTCCACCTTGCCCAGCACATTGGGAAGCCAGGTGTTTGGCATGACCATATGCGGCCCGGACAGGACCGAGGTGAGATAGCCATGCGCCACATCCAGGGGCATGCAATCTTCTTTTTCCATATGGGCGAGGAGAAATTCCTCCAGTTGCTCCATTTGTTGCTCGTTAAACAGCTGTTCCATTATTTTATCCCCGAGTGACGCAGCAAGGCATCGATGCTGGGCTCCCGCCCGCGAAACGCAATGAACAAATCCATGGCATCTTCACTGCCGCCTTTTTCCAGTATATGTTGTCGAAATGCCAGGCCTGTTTGCAGGTCGAATACCCCTTTCTCCTCGAACAGGGAAAAAGCATCGGCGGACAACACTTCCGCCCATTTGTAACTGTAGTATCCCGCCGCATAGCCACCACCGAATATATGGTGAAAGCCGTGAGCGAAACGGTTCCATTCCGGTGGCCTGACCACCGCCACTTCCTCGCGTACCGCTTCGAGGATTTCATATATCCGCCCGCCCTTCTGCGGATCATATTGCAGGTGAATGAGAAAATCGAACAGCGAGAATTCCAGCTGCCGCAGCAATTGCATGGCGGACTGGAAGTTGCGTGCCGCCAACATGCGCTCATACATATCGGAAGGCAAGGGATCACCGGTTTCATAGTGACCGGAAATCAGGGGCAATGCCTGCTTTTCCCAACACCAGTTTTCCATGAACTGGGAGGGCAGTTCCACGGCATCCCATGCCACGCCGGAAATACCGGAAATGGAGGGGTAATCCACTTGAGTGAGCATGTGGTGCAGGCCGTGTCCAAACTCGTGGAACAACACCTGCACTTCCTCATGGGTCAGCAGCGCGGGCTTATCGCCTACCGGCGGCGTGAAGTTGCAGGTCATGAAAGCCACCGGAAGCTGCTCCCGGTTACGGGTTTTCATGCGCGAAATGGCATCCGCCATCCAGGCGCCACCGCGCTTTTTCGGCCGGGCATACAGGTCGAAATAGAATTGTCCGAGCAAGTCACCGTCGTGATTGCGGATTTCATAGAACCGCACATCGGGATGCCAGGTTTCCACTTTCTCCTGACTTTCCTGGATCTGTACGCCGAACACCCTGCCAATGACCTCGAACATACCCGGTATGACGCGGGTTTCCGGGAACCAGGGTTTCAACTCTTCCTGGCTGATGCTGTATCTGTGTTTGCGCAATTTCTCACTGTAGTAGGGAATGTCCCAGGACTGCAATTCGGTCACAGCAAAATGCTCCCTGGCAAAATCGTGTAATTCGGCCAGCTCTTCTTCACCCTGTTTTCTTGCCCGCGCGGCGAGATCATGCAGGAAGTCCAGCACCTCATCCGTGGAACGCGCCATCTTGGTCGCCAGGGAACGTTCGGCATAGTTTGCGTAGCCCAGCAGTCCGGCCAGTTCATGGCGCAGCGCCAGTATTTCTTCCATGATCTCGCTGTTGTCGAACTCACCGCCATTGGGACCCTGGTCCGAGGCACGAGTGGCGTATGCCTCGTACATCTCCCGGCGCAACTCCCTGTTGTCCGCATAGGTGATGATGGGAAAATAGGACGGAAATTCCAGGGTAAACATCCAGCCCTGTTCACCTCGTCGATCTGCCGTCTGGGCGGCCAGATCCAGCGCGGACTGCGGCAGACCCGCCAGTTCCTTTTCATCCGTGATCACCTTCGTCCAGGCGTTGGTGGCATCGAGAATGTTCTCTTCGTATCTGGCGGTAATCTCAGAAAGGCGGCTGGCGATCTCGCCGAAACGCTGCTTTTTTTCTTCCGGCAGATCCACGCCGGACAAACGGAAATCCCGCAGTCCGTTCTGCAACAGCCGCTGCTGTGCCCCATCCAGGGCTTCACCCTGATCTGCAATCTTTTGATAAGCATGAAACAGGGCTTCATTCTGTCCCAGCTCGGTGGCATAGTCCGACAGCTTTGGCAGGCAGGCATTGTAGGCAGCCCGCAGTTCGTCACTGTTCAGGACCGCATTCAGATGAGACACCGGCGCCCAGGCCCGGGAAAGGCGATCATCGAGTTCTTCCAGAGGTTCGATAAAGTTGTGCCAATCCGGTTGCGGCACGTCTGACAACAGCGCCTGAATTTGCCTGCGGTTATCTTCGAGTAGATAGTCGATAGCAGGCTCTACATGCTGCGCGGTTATTTCGGTGAACCTGGGCAGGCCCGTGAAGTTCAACAAGGGATTGGACATGGCTTCCATCTGAGATGATACAGGGTAAGCCGGAATATACCGCATTCAATACGGGAAAGATAAGGTTTCGGAGTCGTAAAAAACCCCGCGCCTCCAGGGGAGAACACGGGGTTTCGCGGATCGATTCGACGGCCGCATCTGCAGCCGTCAAAATACCCACTGCCTACTCAACCTTCATTTGGCTGAAGACGCTTTGGGAGCATCCTTCATCGTTGCTTCTTCAGCAGATTTCTCGTACCCAGCGAATTCCTCGGCACTGAGGTCGCCACTGGCGTCTGCATCCAGTTCTTTCCACTGTTCGCTCAGGCTGGGCATGGCGGAAGCCTCATCCTTGCTGATTGCACCATTCATATCCGCATCCAGAGTCGTGAAAACGTCTCCTGCGGTGGCGGCAACAGTAAAAAAAGCACCCAGTACAACAACAATAATTTTCTTAGACATGATAAATAGCTCCTTGGCCAGTGATTGAAGATTTCAGCAAAACCCGAAAATTCGGCTTGCTGTCAACAATACAGCAACACCCATGCCAAAATTTATTATCTGTTTATTTACAAATAGTTAAATAACATTCTTCCCCTTATTACTCACTGAGATTTGTCGCCGGGGAACGACAGCTGAACCAGGGTACATGCCCCTTTTCCCACCATAACGTTATCTGGGCCTGTCGCCATCTGGCGACAGTTCGTATCCTAAGTGCTTCTTTGGCAGAATCTGCAAATGTCTTTCAAACCTGCGACCATTCTCAAGCTGACCCTGCTGGGCTTTATTCTGGTGGCCGTTCCCCTGACCGTCGGACTGGTCAACACCATGCTGCAAGTCGACCGCCTGGCCTCGCGGATGCAACAGGCCGTGCTTACCTCCGCCCAGGCGGTGGAATCCGGACGCCTCATCGCCACCCAGGCGCTGAACATGGAGCGCAGCGCACTGCAGTATCTGGTGTTGAAAGACCAAAGCATCCTCGACCGCTACCAGACCCAGAGAGAATCCTTTATCCACGAAATCCTGCGGCTGTCGGCCCTGCCTCTGGATGAACCACTGAGTCAGCGATTGCAACAACTTCAGGAGAACGAAGCCCGGCTGTACCGGAAGC
>DTXR01000172.1 GCA_012962365.1 Chromatiaceae bacterium
GAGCCGATCACAGACCCGGGCCGTTACCTGAGAGCGTTAATCCGCAGCGAGGCGACCTCGCAGATGTTTATCTATGGGAAGATCCTGAGTGATCAGGAGCAATTGCTTCAGAAAATGGCTAATGAGGGGCAGCTTTATATTGAGGGGTACTGTGTTTCCAGTGAGTTTTCGGATCAGTTGAACGAGGCGCCGGTTATTGATGACAAGTTCTTGTGTGAATACAGAAAAACCACCAAGCTAATCTATTGGCAATCCGGTCGGGAGCACAAGTATTGGTTGGAAAAAGGATTTGACAGCTTGTGGCCACAGGGCGTCAAGATAGCCTACAGTCATATCAGATACTTAGATCCGGCACCGGAAGCGCTGTTCAAAGCTACTTTGGCTGGGATAGGCAACAATGGATAGACAATTTATCAGTTTTGAAAATACTCATGGTCTAACGCTAAAAGGGATGCTTTTTCGACCAACAGCTTCTGTCCCCAATGATTCTGTGGGTTTCATCTACCTTCCGGGTATTGTGCTCGGCGCTTTGAGTGTGCATCGGCTGGGCTTCAAGATTGCCCGGGAGCTTTCTAAGCATGGTTTTCAGATGCTTCTTTTCGACCAGGAAGGCATTGGGGAAAGTGAAGGTTCTTATCCGGAAGGAAAGCACGAAGCTATAGCGCATTGGGTTGCCGAAGGTAATCTGGTGAATAGCACTCAGGAGATTATCGATTGGGCGCGTGCCAGGTATGGAATGGAAAGAGTTTTTCTTATTGGGCATTGTGGTGGGGCACTAACTGCTTCCTACTGTGCGGCCGACCAGGTGACAGTAGCTGGTGTGGTATTGATCAGTCCTCCGCCATTGGCTACTGGTACGGGCAAATCAGACCTTGTCCGCAAGGGCGTGGCAGATGAATACTATTCCCTGTATCTGCGCAAATTGCTGGATCCAGCAGCGTGGAAGCGGCTGTTGTCAGGCGGAACGAGTTATCAAGCGCTGGTAACCGTGCTTCGATCCAAATTAACAAGGATTTTTTCTGGTGCTGATGGCTCATCGGCCTTGGGCAACAACTACAATCACCGTTTTGTGAAAGCAGTGGAAAAAATCACGCGGCAACAAAAAACAGCTGGAGTTATTTACGGCGAAAAAGATCCGGAC
>DTXR01000173.1 GCA_012962365.1 Chromatiaceae bacterium
CACCACCCGGCCATCGGAAATCACATACAGCAGGTCGGCAATGGCGCTGGTTTCCTCCACATCATGGGACACCACGATGCTGGTCAGCCCGGCTGCGTCGTTGAGCTGGCGTATGAGCTTCACCAGCACCCCCATAGAAATGGGATCCTGACCGGTGAAGGGCTCATCGTACATGATCATCATGGGGTCCAGGGCAATGGCTCGCGCCAAAGCCACCCGGCGCGCCATGCCCCCCGACAGCTCCGCCGGCATGAGTCCTCTGGCGCCGCGCAACCCCACGGCCTCCAACTTGAGCAGCACCAGCTTGCGCAGCAGGGTTTCATTCAGACGGGTGTGTTCACGCAGAGGGAAAGCCACATTCTCGAATACGTTCAGATCGGTCAGCAAGGCGCCGCTTTGAAACAACATGCCCATGCGCATGCGCAGCCGGTAGAGTTCTGCCGTGCTGAGCTGATGCACATCCAGCCCATCCACTTCGATCGTGCCCCGATCCGGGCGCAGCTGCCCGCCAATCAGCTTGAGCAAGGTGGTCTTGCCCGTGCCGGACGGCCCCATGATGGCGGTGATCTTTCCCTTGGGTATCTCGATATTCAGCCCGGAGAAAATCTTGCGCTCACCACGGCTGAAATGGAGGTCACGGATACGCACCAAAGGCATGCCCCCTTGAGATCCCTTACTCTTTTGTTGGACGGTTGCGTCTTTTTTCTGCCCGGCAGTATACCGCACCCGCTTTTGGCGCAAGTTCTTTCCGGATTTGGATTTTATTCGAGACATCAATGCCGCAAACATTGGGTAAAAACGAATTCATTGTCCTCACCCAACCCTCAGGGGTCAAGAACCCGGCAAAAAAAAGCAATATCCGGCAGCTGCCGAATCCTGCTCTTCTTGCTGTAGTTCTGGATGTGGCGGATTGGTCTTTTGAGTATTTCCACGCAAGACGGCGGGGAGCCCGGTCTTCTTGAGCCAGTTTGTTTCCCGGTGTCGTTTAATGCAATTGACGACACCGTAAAATTTTGACCGGAGGGAAAAATGAATATTCAGAAAAAGTCAGGTGGATTGCTGTTGATTATGTTGCTGCTGGCAGAACTCTCTGTTGCTGCCCCATTTGTCCGGGAGGCCAGTTTTCAGCGGGTTTTCGATGGGCATGACTACTATGGCGATGGCAGAAATTTTGCTATAGACCTAGGCACCATGAGCAGCAATGGAAAGGTGGTGGCTTTCTATGGCAATACCTATTTCAGTTCCACAAACCACTACAAACTGTTCATCCACAATTTTGAAGCAGCTACAGCCCCAGTGGAGGTAGCCCTGCCGCCGTCGGTGGGGCTCTTCAATAGGAACGCAGGCATGATCAGCAACGCCGACGGGTCCCGTATCTTCTTTGTCGCGGATGATGCGTCGGACACCACCGGCGGTGACTTCCATTTGTGCATGTTGAACGGGTTAACCGGTGAAGTGACCATCCTGCTGACCGCCACCCCTTCAAATATCGAAAACCCCCAGGATATTGCTACAGATGCGAATGGAGACTACCTCTACTTCAACGAAGGTGATAATGGTGACCGCGGAGATTTATGGCGTATTCAAACCAGTGGTGGTGCTGTGCCGGAGCGGGTCATCCAGGCGGGTTCTGTAGGCCACCCTTCCGGTGGTGTGGGCCGGTTTATCGATCAGTTTGATCTCTCTGATGACGGCAAAACCATTGCTTTTTTTATTGAAGGGAGAATCAAGTCGGACAACAGCTCCGTGCGAACCGACAAAGAACTCTTTGTTAAAACTGACTCGGGTATCCGTTTCCTGACCAACAACGATCAAAATTCTAAAGGTGATCTGGTCATCAGCGGCGATGGTTCCACTATCGTTTATTCCGGATCGCCTGCCGGCACGTGGGACTGGCAGGTCACCAGCCCTGATGCTGCAGTGGAGAGTCAGATTCACATTGAAGCCGGCTATAGAAATTGTGGCGATCGCCCGGGCATCACGACCGATGGCAGCACAATTTTTGCCCGCTCTACAATGAACGGCGTATCTGCATGCAATGCCTATCTAGTAAAAAGTGATGGCAGTTCACGGCTAATGGTGGAACCTGACCAAATCAGCATGTTATCAACGGGTGAAAATGAAGGGCTTCATCTCAGTGGTGACGGTAGCCGGGTCTTCTTCAAAAACCGTGACTATACGCCATCCAACCCATCGGACGACTGGTACAACCTCACCAGTGGGGTATTTGGCGAGAATCTCTGGGCTTCTCAAGTTCCATCGATTACCAGTGTCGCTTACCCTGCTCCTCTGTTTGCCGACCTTCAGGATCGTACCCAGAGCTTTGAAACCCGTATTGGTGTCAGTGATGCGCAGGGCGCTGCCACTATCGACAATGTGGGTGAAAATACGTTGTTTCCAAGCGGCTATGAGGACAGAGGCGGCGCTGGGCCCATCGACTTCGGATATGCCATAGATAAAATACCGAATATGAACAATCTCTATACTGCAACAGGATTTGACGGCTCATCCTGGCCGGCGATGAATCCGGTTACCGTGCGTTTTTCAGTGGAAGACCAGGATGGTAACGTGGGCTATGCAGATACAGTGATTCAGGTCGCCGCTGCCGGATGCTCTACAGATTCAGTCGAGACACTGGAACCAGCAGATATGCCGGGTAGCAATGATGTAAGCTGCTTCGCTGATAGCCGGATTGATACTGCTGGCCATGTGGTGGTCAAAAGCGGTATTGTGCTCTACCTCTCATCACCCGTTGTTGTTTTAAACGGTGGTTTTTCCGTGTTGGCTGGTGGTACGGTTATTGTGGAATAAAATAGGAGGGGTCGGCCAGATAGTTGGCCCCATCTCATACCTGAATCCGCGAGCTTGGAGGGAGCGCAGAGTGCAGGATATTGATTTGGATAGCGTATTGAAAAATCGCAGCCATACCCGCAGGTCTGCTGGGAATTTTCATATAGGCAGATGGATCAATAGC
>DTXR01000174.1 GCA_012962365.1 Chromatiaceae bacterium
ATGTTGATGCTCCACGCTGCAGCCAGCACAGCACGACCAGACTGCAAAGTATGCCACCGGTGACTGCGTAGGGCATATTGTACTATTCCAGAAAGCCGATCTTCCTGTTCACCAGCCGTCCGAGGGCCAGCATCAGCACGGCGACAATAATGATGTTCAGGTTGTCAATGTTGTACTTCCATGCCGGACTTCAGCTCAGCGCTTTCCTTCAAAATCCTTGCGATCCACTGCCACATGATAGGTGGGGTCTTCCACCACGTTTACCTCCACCAGGTCGCCTGCGGTCTTGAGCAGCTGGCGGCACTCCGGGGCCAGGTGCTTCAGATGCAAGCGTTTGTGTTCCTTGAGGTAGCGCTCCGCCAGCTTGTCGATGGCCTCGATGGCTGAATGGTCGGCGACCCGGGCATTCTTGAAATCCACCACCACATCATCCGGGTCGTTTTTCGGGTCGAAGATTTCCTGGAAGTGATGCACGGAAGCGAAAAACAACGGCCCGTTCAGCTCATAGACCTTGCCGCCCATGCGGTTGGTGCTGATGGTTGCGTTGATATGCTTGGCGTGTTGCCAGGCGAATACCAGCGCCGAGAGGATGACGCCGATGATGACCGCTATCGCCAGGTCATAGAATACGGTAATCACGGCCACGGAGATGCCGATGAGTGTGTCTGCGGGAGGGATCTTGCCAATCAGGCGGAAACTGCACCATTCGAAGGTGCCGATCACCACCATGAACATCACGCCCACCAATACGGCGATGGGGATCTGTTCGATGAGAGAGGAGCCGACCAGAATGAAAGACAGCAGGAACAGGGCAGCGCTGATGCCGGACAGCCGCCCGCGCCCGCCGGACTTGATGTTGATGATGCTCTGACCCACCATGGCACAGCCGCCCATGCCGCCGAACAAACCGGTGGTGGTGTTGGCCACGCCTTGTCCGATGCACTCTCGGTTGGGCTGTCCACGGGTTTCGGTCAGTTCGTCTACCAGGTTCAGGGTCAGCAGGCTTTCGATCAGCCCCACCAGCGCCATGATCAGGGCATAGGGAAAGACGATCTTCAGGGTCTCCAGATCGAAGGGGATGTCGGGAATATGAAAGCTGGGGAGGCTGCCCTTGATGGAAGCCATGTCGCCTACGGTCGTGGTGTCCAGGCTGAAACCCAGGGTGATCAGGGTGCCCACGATGATGGCCGCCAGCGTGGACGGGATGATTTTTGTCAGCCGGGGCAGGTACTCGATGATGAACATGGTCAGGGCGATCAGCGCCAGCATGATCATCAGCGGCTGTCCGGTAATCCACTGGGCGTGACCCGCTGCATCGGTAAGGATCTGCCCGTCGGCGTCGCGGAGCTTGAACTGTTCCAGCTGGGCGATGAAAATCACCAGCGCCAGGCCGTTGACGAAACCCAGGAACACGGGGTGGGGCACCAGCCGGATGAATTTACCCAGCCGGAACACACCGAACAGAACCTGGATGGCTCCCATGAGCACCACGGCAGCAAACAGGTATTCGACGCCATGCTCCACAACCAGAGACACGACCACCACCGCGATTGCCCCCGTTGCCCCCGTGATCATGCCGGGACGGCCACCGACCACGGCAGCAATCAGGCCCATGATAAAAGCGGCGTACAGCCCTACCAGCGGCGCAACGTGGGCGACAAAGGCAAAGGCCACGGCTTCGGGCACCAGTGCCAGGGCAACAGTCAGTCCGGACAGGATGTCGTTCTTGGCATTCTGGGGCGAGTGTCTTGAGATGATATCGAACATGAGTCGGGTGTTTCCGGGGATTGGTCAGGCAGTAGAGATTCCCCACAGGTCGTGTAGTGGAGAATGCAGAAAAACATGATATTCTAATATAACTGGCGCTGGCTGTCGCCGGGATTTTATTTTTCAAACCTGTTTTCCAGCGGACAACTCAACCTATGATCATTACGCTTTCGCCCTCGAAAGGGCAGGATTTCGAAACACCCGTGACCGCAAGGCATATTACCACGCCGCAGATGCTGGATGAATCGCTGCTGTTGATCAGAGAGCTACGCAAATACAGTACCGAGCGGGTTCGCGAGCTGATGGCGGTCAGTGAGAACATTGCCAGCCTGAATGTCGGGCGTTTCAAGTCGTTCAGCACGCCTTTCACGGAGGAAAATGCCCGGCCGGCGCTGTTTGCCTTCAAGGGCGATGTGTATCGCGGCATCCCTGTCGAGAAATACACCCAGGATGATCTTGATTTTGCACAGGATCACCTGCGCATGTTGTCCGGACTTTACGGTTGTCTGCGTCCCTTGGATCTGATTCAGCCCTATCGCCTGGAAATGAAGACCAAATTGAGCAACCCCAGGGGGGAGAATCTTTACCAGTTCTGGGGAGAGCGCCTCACCGAATGTCTCAATGCAGAGCTGAAAAACCATAAGGAGCCCACCCTGATCAATCTGGCATCCAACGAATATTTCAAGGCCGTAAAGCCCAAACTACTCGAAGGCCGATTGTTGAATATCGCTTTCAAGGAGGAAAAAAACGGCAAGGCGCGCATCATCGCGGTGTTCGCCAAGCGGGCGCGGGGTATGATGGCTGATTACATCATCCGCAACCGGCTGGAAGCGTCCGAAGCAATAAAAAGCTTTGACCGCGAGGGCTATTGCTATTCAGAACAGGATTCCGATGACAAACAATGGGTGTTCGTGCGGCCGCAGCCCTGAACACGGGTGCAAAACATGCGTAATAATGCAATAATGAGAATAATTGTCATTAATATCGCATCTCTATGAATCAGCAAAGTTTATCCCAGGTTGCACCAGGACAGCGAGTGCGTTTGATCTCCATCGATGGTGATCGCGTGTTGACGCGGCGTTTGCTGGCCTTGGGTTTGAGCGTGGGTAACGAAGTGGAAGTGTTGCACCGCCGTAACGGCGATGTGGTGGTGGGCAAGGAAGGTAACCGTCTGGCCCTGGGGCATAACATTGCCGATCGGGTGCTGATCGAGGAGCTCTCTGGATGAAAGCGTGCTGTGAAGAGAGTCAAGCCTTGCGGGGGGACTATGCCCTGACCATCGCCATTGCCGGCAATCCCAACTGCGGCAAGTCGGCCCTGTTCAATGCCTTTACCGGCATTCGTCAGCGCACCGGCAACTGGCCCGGCGTGACGGTGGATCGCAAGGAAGGGCAGTTCGAGCTGGAGCAGTACAAGGTCAGGCTCATCGATCTGCCCGGTATCTACAGCCTGGATGCGTCCTCCATGGATGAGGAGATCACCCGCGACTATCTGCTGTCCCGCGAGGCGGATCTAATCATCAACGTGGTGGATGCGGCTAATCTTGAGCGCAATCTCTATTTCGTG
>DTXR01000175.1 GCA_012962365.1 Chromatiaceae bacterium
CAGGCGGCAGTTTCAGCGATATATTTGGCGATGTGTTTGGCGATATTTTTGGTGGCGGCGGCGGTGGTCGCGGAGGGCACCGCCACCAGCGTGGCGCCGACATGGGCTACAACCTGGAGCTGTCACTGGAAGATGCGGTAAAGGGAACCACGGTCAAGATCCGCGTCCCCGCACAGGTTAGCTGTGATGTCTGTGGCGGCAGTGGCGCCAAGAAAGGTACCTCACCAAAGCCCTGCACCACCTGTGGTGGTAGTGGCCAGGTTCGCATGCAGCAGGGGTTTTTCATCGCCCAGCAGACCTGCCCCACCTGTCAAGGGCGTGGCGTGCAGATCGATGCCCCCTGTACTGCCTGCCATGGCCAGGGCAGAATACAGAAGCACAAGACACTCTCAGTGAAGGTGCCCGCCGGAGTGGATTCCGGCGACCGGATACGTCTTGCAGGAGAGGGAGAGGCGGGAGAGAACGGCGGGCCTGCCGGAGACCTCTACGTGCAGATCCGTGTCAAACCTCATCCGATCTTCGAGCGTGACGATGCCAATCTTTACTGCGAAGTCCCCATCCCCTTCACCACGGCTGCTCTTGGGGGTGAGCTGGAAGTGCCGACCCTGGAAGGCAAGGTCAAGCTCAAAGTGCCTGCCGGCACCCAGACAGACAAGCTGTTCCGGATTCGCGGCAAGGGCATCAAACCCGTCCGTGGTGGTGCCGTGGGAGACTTGCTGTGCAAGGTGGTCGTGGAAACGCCTGTCAATCTCAGTGACGAGCAGAAAGAGCTGCTGGAAAAGCTCGATGTTTCCCTGCGGGGCGGGGGACGCAAGCACAGTCCGAACGCCAGCTCATGGCTGGACGGCGTAAAAAGCTTTTTCAAGGAAATGGGATTCTGATTTAGGGAGAACATACAATGGTAAAAGTAGCTGTGGTCGGCGCCGCCGGCAGAATGGGCAAGTCGCTGGTGCAGGCTGTGCATGACATGGATGGCATGGCGCTCGGCGTCGCCACGGAATACCCGGAATCCTCACTGATTGGTGCCGATGCGGGCGAAGTTGCCGGTATTGGAAAACTGGGGGTGCCTATTTCCGCAGACCTGGCTGGTTCCACTGCAGACTTCGATGTGGTCATCGATTTCAGCAGGCCAGAGGCTACCATGAAGCATTTGGAAATCTGCTGTGCCCATGGCAAGCAGCTCGTGATCGGCACCACCGGTTTCAATGACGAGCAGAAGCGACAGATCGCGGAGGCTGCGGAAGACATCGCTATCGTCTTCGCGCCCAACATGAGCGTGGGCGTGAACCTGTGCTTCAAGCTGCTGGATATTGCCGCCCGCGTCATGGGTGATGATGC
>DTXR01000176.1 GCA_012962365.1 Chromatiaceae bacterium
CTGGCATTTTGTGACAGGCCGGTTGGCGCCCACATGGCAATCGCACCTGCATCCGTACCCACTACCAGTTGTTCACCCAGGCTGTCCACGCCCGCAAGGGCATGCCGGTTGACCACGCAGCTCAATGCCGTCATTACCGGGGTTTGGGTATTGGCAAGAGCTGGCACATTTTCCGAAGTAAGTATCCCTTCCTCTGCCAGCCTGTCTATCCCGCCATGCCCCAAATAGTTCACCAGCCCTCTTCCATCATTCAGGGCCACCAGCAGGTCATCATGGGCCTTGCCGGGATCGGCGGCATCCAGGTAAATATCCTGGGCGGCCAATAGCGCAGCAGGCACTTCCGGTCGCAGAACATTGGTGCTGTCGGCGGGAAAATCTCCGGCTTCCACATCTGCGTCATCTGCTACCAGCTGCACCGGCAGGTCGATAACCAGCGCCGATTCCCAGGCCTGCAGCTTGTCCAGATAGGCGCGCAGTTCCGCATTGGTTCTGACCGGTATCCTGCCCACGGCCACCCGCGGCGCATTTCCACGCATGGCGCCATAGAGGTTGTCTGCTGCAAACATCCCGTCAGGCGTGCCGATAAACAGGGCTGGTACTTTATGGTCATCCCTTACTCCGTCGAGCAAGCCACGATGGTCATAGCTGCTGTCGCCCACCAACGCCAGATAACGCGGCGCTACCAACCAGTGGTCGCGGGCATAGTCTACAAATCGCCTAATGGCGGCAGGGTCTTCGATACCGTGATTGAATGAGAGGTAGATTTCCTCCAGGCTCACCACCCTCGTGATCAGCCCAGAAGCGGCGCGATAATCCGCCAATTCCCGGGCGGCATCCATCAGCTCTGCTGGTGCAACAAGCAGATAGTCTGCCTGGTTTGCGGGCACATTCAATTGCGGCTCGGCATAACCTTGCAGCCATGCCGGAATTTTGACCACAGCATCCTCGACGAGCAGGAAGCGCCCCTCGCCCCCTGTGGTGAAACTTGCCCGGTAGCCACCAGCAGAAACGTCCAGGGATACATTCTCCACCAACACAGGCCGCCGGGGATTGTCGATACGCAGGATATGCACAGCAGCGCTGCTCAGACCATCAATGGTCACCACCGTATCGACGCCGATGTGGAAATGCAAGGCGCCGTTTTGCGCCGCCAGCTTGCGCGGATAACGAACATCAAAGTTGTTGAAATAAACCCAGCTATTGCCCGCAGGAATATCAGGATGAATCAGCTCCAGGGTGTTATCACCTTCCTGGAGTACACCGGATGGCACTGCAAGATGCGCTATATGCGCCCGCTGCCCATCCCAATTCAGGCTGCCGATCTCAACACCATTGAGTTGCACGTTCACCACATGCTTTGTTTCCGAATAACCTTCCAGTTCCAGCATCAGCTCTGCAGCGCCGCCAGCCACACCGTGCAACGGGAAAGGGTATTCGGCCTGCCGATGATCCGGGTCATCAGCCAATCTTCCCCAAAACCAATAGTCCTTGACGGCACGAGTCAGCACAGGTATTTCATCCTCCTCGAAATGCTGTTCGGAAATAAAAGTCATCGCTGATCCAATTGATGCGGGGTCTCCTCCGTCTTCTGCGGTCATGACGACTCCCGGCCCGGTTTTCAACAGCACCACATTGTCCTGGGTGTAAATACTGTCGATGGCCTCCGCGTAGAAATAGAGTCCGGCGCCATCGTCTGCAGGCAACCAGGCCATTTCGTTGCCCTGGTTACGCAAGGAAAGAGACTGCTGGCCTATATAGTCAATAACTTCGGCTTCGCTCAGCTGTAATGATGCCGCAATCTGTGCCGCGCTGAGATGGTACAGACCGGTTTCGCGGATACCGATGCGCAGGCCATCGGGTATGCCGGCAGATAGCGCTTCTGAAAGCATGTGTCGATTCTTTGGCTGCTGCTGGCGTTCCGCAGCCAAAGCAGGCTGTTTGGCGGTCACGGTGTAGGGTGTAGCAGACCTGGAGACTGCCTGGACTGTTGTACCCTCCGGCATTGTATCCAGGACCACTTCATAGGGTCCGTAAAGTCGCTGATTGCCTTTCCCCTCGAGCTCGATAAGACGATAGCGTTGGGTTTTCCCTGTTTCAGCGCTGACATCCAGGTAGGTATAAACGCCACCCTGGGGATCGCTCAGACCCAGACCAGGAATGAGTTTGCCATCATTGAGCCGCGACCACTCGCCCGTCGCCGGATCTTCCCGTTCGATATAGAAACCGAGCGTACCCACTTCCGAAGCCGTATCCCATTGCAGCAATGCGCCACCGTTTGCCCTGACTCCTCTAAAATTACTGATCACTGCCTGGGTCAGGGCCGGGCCAATGCGCAACTCGCACAACCCACCGGTGCTGAAGGGCGTGCCGGTTTCGTCATCGAAGACAGCCCGGGTTGCATCGGCGCTTGTGGAAACACCAGTAACCGTGGTCACTGCAGTGGGATCAGGGACGGTGATATTGTAAGCCAACACCGCCGTCTGGCCTGCCGGTACTGTGCCGGCAGTCCAACTCAGGGCGCCACTGTTGTTCACACCAGGTTGAACCGTCAGACTGCCATGGGTCGGAAAACCGGTGCGGGCACCACCGTAAGTTACTGGCGAGGGTACCAAGGCATCCACGACAGCACCGATGATATCGTGTGCAGTAGGATTGATCAGACGGATAGTGACAGTGAACTCGTTTGGATTCATGGTGGGATCATTCTGCCGCACCCACTGAGCCAAATAAGGCTTCGCGGGTGCTCCTCCCGGCGTATTTCCCGTTCCGGTAGGCAAATATATCCTGTGCGCAGACGTATTGTTGAGTGTAAATCTCGATGCGGGTGCCAGCGTTGCAGCACTTTCGGTATTGAGATACCAGGACAACACATTGCCAACACCACTATGCGCGGGTATCAGCGTTACCGTACCCAGGCCATAGTCTTCAGCACTGTCATCCCTTCCTTCCACACCAATGATCTGGTTATTCCATGCAGAAGGCGCTGACAGGGGACTGATAGCCGTATTAACGCCCAGCCTGCTGGCAATGCTCATGCTGGAATTGTTACCACCACCCGGGACATCAAAATCATAATCGTTTGATCCCAGGCTACAACCAGAAGTGACATAGGGATAGTTGACAATGTTTCTTGGATTGATTGCTCGCAAACTACCAGTAATATTAAAATAATAAAAAACATTGTAGTCAATATTTCCATCCCCACTACGCACGCGCAAGCCAAAGGTATTGACGTCATTGCCCGTAGTAACGGCAGAACTCATGTCCACCTGTAATTCCCATATACCTGGTGTCGGATTGTTTATCTCTCCACCAGCAAACCTCCGCCAACGGTTATCAGCATTTGAGTTGTTGAGGCCCGTGCATGTAGCGGCGCAAGTGGCAGTGCGCACTGGAGCACCTCCACCTGGCGCATATAACCGATACTGAACACTGGTATTGAATGATCCGCCCAACGCGTCATCAAGATTGTTTCCCACATCCGCATCAAAAATATCGACACGAAAATTTGGAGAACCCGGTGGCACCTCTATCCAATAGGAATAATAAGTATTCAATCCGCCGCCATTGTTAGCGCTGTAATAGTCGCCATTGCCCACTGGAGATCCGCTTCCCAAGATGGTTATGAAATTGTCAGGGCCATTACCGGTAGTAGCAGCAAAACAAGGTGTGGTGAAAAGGAATATCATCACCAGACCCAACAGAAACAGCCTTGCCCGGGTAGTGCGGTGCATGTGGAAAACAGTCTTGTTTTGCATCGTTGAACAGGGATTTTTCATGGGAGTAACAGAGCCTTGATGTATTGGTAAGCAAGTTCAGTGCAATCGATTGAAATCTAAAGATTCTTTTTAGGCACAGCCCAAACCGATTGGCTGTTTCTGATCATAACCCGGCACACTTGACAGCGCAAACGAGGCATTTGCCGGTACTGGGTGTATTGCGACCCATGCAACCGCACCTACAGTTGAGTTGCAATGCTCGTCCAGGCATGTCGGACATACCCGATCACCCTACCCAAATATTCCTTAATGGACTTTGTGGTACTGTCCAGGGCAGACGCTTGGGGTAACAAATCAAGTACGGTTTGAGGGCTCTCCACCACCTGATAATCCGTTGCCGCCGGATACACCTCTAACCCGAACCGGTCGAATTCAAAGCGCGCTCTGCCCATGTGATAGGCCGAGGTCACCAGTATGATTCTGTTGATGCCGCGTTCTTTGAGTATCTGCGCCGAGTATTCTGCATTCTGACGGGTGTTGCGGCTGAGGCGCTCCAGTACCATGGCTTCTTCCGGTATGCCGAGGGAGAGCAGCGTATTCTTCATGGAAACCGCTTCGGGCTCATATCCCCTGGCATTCCCTCCGGTCAGCAGCAACAACGGGGCTTTCCCCGCCTTGTACAAGGCTGCAGCATGCAGCAGACGGTCCACCTCACCTGAAAGATCCACCCGGCCTGTCCCCGGCACGACGCCGTTGGTCATGCCGCCCAGCAAGACGACGATATCGGCGCTAGGAACGGAAGCGACAGGTACCGGAGGAAATGCCGATTCAAGCGTGCCTCCAATCCAGTTGGCAAACCGTGGGGTCGCGCAAACCCACAGCAGCACGATGACAACACCCACCAACACCCGCGCTGCTTCTATTCTGCCTCTCCACGACAGCAGCCATGCGATAAGGAGCAGGAGTATCGAGAATCCCAACGGATACACGATCAAAGGCAGCAGCTTGGACAATAGATAGAACATCGGCTTATCCGGGAGCCTATCGGATTATGGATGAATCAACTGCGCAGGGTTTTGATGTAATTCATCCTGTCCCAGGCCTCGGGGTCGATGGCGTTTACCTGGCAGGCGCTGCCCATCATCTGGTAAACGGAATCGTATTCCTTTTCTTCCATCCAGCGGTGCATTTCCTCGAGGATATCCCGAAGCGCATCTGGGCCGCGCTGCAGCAGCACGGCACAGACATGCACGACGCTGGCTCCCGCCAGCAGCATTTTCAGCGCCTGCTCTGCTGCATGAACGCCGCCGGTCGCCGCCAGGGACAGATCCACCTTGTCATACAGGCGGGCGATCCAGTGCATGCGCAGCAGCGATTCATAAGGATGGGAAAGGTGCAGTTCCGGCTGCACATCCAGCGTTTCCAGGTTCAGTTCCGGCTGATAGAAGCGGTTGAACAGCACCACGCCATCGGCGCCGGCGGTTTCCAATTGGCGCACAAAATACCCAAGAGAGGTGAAATACGGCGAAAGTTTGACCGTGACGGGAATCTGTACCTGGCTTTTCAACTGACGCAGAATAGTGAGATAGCGTTCTTCCACCGCTTCTGCGGAATCCTCGACGGTGGGAAGCGAATACAGGTTCAGTTCCAGGGCATCTGCCCCCGCTTGTTCCAGTTCTCTGCCATGCTCCACCCATCCGCTTTCGGTGGCGCCGTTGAGGCTGGCGATGACAGGGATCTCAAGTGTGGATTTGAGCGCCTGGAGTTGTTCGAGATACTCATCCAGGCCTGTCTTGTAGTCCGGCGACAGAGGCAGATAGCTGTCGGCCTCGCCATGACCCAGATCCTGAAAGTCCATCAGCCCGGTTAGCTGTTCTTCCTCGGCCAGCACGTCTTCCTCGAACAGGGAATACATGACCAGCGCCGCAGCACCCGCATCTTCGAGCCGCCTGGCGGTATCCAGGTCTTTGCTCAGCGGCGACGCAGATGGCACCAGCGGGTTTTTCAGTTTCAGCCCCAGATAGGTTGTTTCCAGATTCATGATTTTGTCTCCTCGGATTCTTCTACAGGGAGTGCGGCCAACTGTTCCAAGTGATGGTAGCGCTCCATTACCGCTTCCTGCTGCTGCGCGAGGAAAGCGTCCGCCTCTTTGGGATGGCTGCGCCACAGCATGGCGAAACGCGCTTCCGTCTGATAATAGTCCTTGAGTGGAACACTGGGTTTCCTGTAATCCAGTTGCAGCGGATTCAGGCCCTTCTCCCGCCTGCGAGGGTCATAGCGGTACAAGGGCCAGTGGCCGCTGTTGATGGCCAGCTTCTGTTGCCGCAGGTTATTGCTCAGATCAACCCCATGCGCGATGCAGGGTGAATAGGCGAGTATGAGAGAGGGCCCGGGATAGGACTCGGCCTCCATCATCGCCTTGAGTGTGTGCACGTCCTTGGCACCGGACGAGATGGATGCAACATAGACATTCTCGTAAGCCATGGCAATCAGCCCCAGATCCTTTTTCGGCGTCGCCTTGCCCCCGGCGGAGAACTTGGCGACGGCGCCGCGGGGTGTGGCTTTGGATGTCTGTCCGCCGGTATTGGAATAGACCTCGGTATCGAGCACCAGCAGGTTCACATCCTTTCCCGAAGCCAGCGCATGATCCAGCCCGCCGAAGCCGATATCATAGGCCCAGCCGTCACCACCGATGATCCACACACTCTTTTTCACCAGATAATCGGCGATGGATAGCAGGCGTCTGGCCTTGTCCCTGTCCATGCCACGCAGTTGTTCCTTGAGTTTCTCCACCCGCTGCCGCTGCTCGAAAATACCCGGCTCATCGATTTGATCGGCGGTGAGGATCTGCTGCACCAGCGCCGTATCCAGGGCATCGCCGAGTTCCGCCAGCAATACCTCTGCCTGATGGCGATGCTGATCCACCGCCAGGCGAAAGCCCAGCCCAAATTCGGCATTGTCCTCGAACAGGGAGTTGGACCAGGTGGGTCCCCTGCCTTCTGGATTGGTGGTATAGGGCGTGGTCGGCAGATTGCCGCCGTAGATGGAAGAACAGCCAGTGGCATTGGCCACCAACATGCGATCACCGAACATCTGGGTTGCCAGACGGATGTAGGGCGTTTCACCGCAACCCAGGCAGGCGCCGGAAAACTCGAACAACGGCTGTGAAAGCATGGCAGATTTCATCTTCGGCCAGCTGATCTTCTCCCGATCATATTCCGCCAGTTGCTCGAAAAAGGCCCAGTTGCGGCGATCCTGCTCGATGATCTCATCCTTGGGCACCATGTCCAGTGATTTGTGGCCCACGTTGGTCTTGTCCCGCGCGGGACACACATCGGCGCAGATGCCGCAGCCGGTACAGTCATCCGGCGCGACCTGGTAAGCGATATGCAGGCCGGCAAATTCCTTACCCTTCATGGGCCGGGAGAGGAAGCCTTGCGGCGCATCTTTCAGGGCATCTTCGGTGAACACCTTGGAGCGGATGGCGGAATGGGGGCAGACGAAGGGACATTTGCCACACTCGATACACAGTTCCGCATCCCATTTGGGCAGTTCCAGGGCAATGTTGCGCTTTTCCCATGCAGCGGTTCCCAACGGCCAGGAGCCGTCTGCGGGTATGGCGCTCACCGGCAGCTCGTCACCCTTGCCGGCGATCAGGGTGGCCGTAATACCGCGCACGAACTCCGGTGCCTGTTCAGGAACCGGCGGCTGAAATTCGATAGCGCTGTCAGCAGCATCCGGCAGTGTCACCTCGTGCAGCGCCGCAAGAGAAGCATCGATGGCATCGAAGTTGCGCTGCACAATCTTGCGGCCCTTGCGGCCGTAGGTTTTTTCCACCGCGTGTTTGATCTTTTCGATGGCCTCCTCGCGGGGCAACACCCCCGAAATAGCGAAGAAACAGGTTTGCATGATGGTGTTGATGCGTCGTCCCATGCCCGTGGCTTTTGCAACAGCATAAGCATCGATCACCCACAGCCTGATATCCTTTTCCAGCATTTCCTGCTGCATGGTTTTGGGCAGGGTATTCCATACATTGTCGGGAGTATCCGCAGTATTGATCAGGAATACCGCGCCTTTGGCTGCTTTTTCCAGCAGATTGAAACGCTCGACAAACTGCGGCTGGTGACAGCCGATGAAACTCGCCTCGCCATCTTCGATGAGGTAGCTTGCGCGGATGGGGCGCGGGCTGAAGCGCAGATGGGACACGGTCACTGCGCCGGCCTTTTTCGAGTCATACACGAAATAGCCCTGCACGAACTGATCGGTTTCCTCCCCGATAATCTTCAGGGTGTTCTTGTTGGCGCTCACGGTGCCATCTGAACCCAGGCCATAGAACAGGCATTGGATGACACCTTGCATGTCTGCATTGCGCGCACGCTTGTCCCATTCCAAGCTGGTATGGGAGACATCATCGTGGATGCCGATTGTGAACCGGTGCTTCGGCGTATCAGAAGCGAGATTGTCGAACACCGCCCGAATCATACCCGGCGTGAATTCCTTGGACGACAGACCGTAACGTCCCCCCAAAATCAGCGGCAGGCTACTGAACTTCTCACCACCTGCGGCGACATGCTCCGCAAAAGCCGTCACTACATCCTTGTATAGCGGCTCACCGGCAGCGCCCGGCTCCTTGCAGCGATCCAATACAGCTATAGCCTCTACCGACCGGGGCAGTGCCTCCAGTAGATGTTCACTGGAAAAAGGCCGGTATAGGCGCACACGCAACAGGCCCACCTTGTTGCCGCTGCCCAGCAGGTCTTCAACCGTTTCTTCCACGGCTTCGGCGCCGGAACCCATGAGAATGATCACCCGCTGCGCATCGCTGGCGCCAAAATAATCGAACAGATGATATTGACGGCCGGTAAGTGCGGCGAACTGATCCATGCAGTCCTGCACCACTTGCGGCAGCCTGTCGTAATACGGATTGACCGTTTCCCGACCCTGGAAATACACGTCCGGATTCTGCGAGGTGCCACGCAATACCGGCCGGTCGGGCGTCATGGCGCGCTGACGATGGTCGATTAGATACTCGTTTTCGATCATGCTGCGGATGACCGTATCGTCCACCAAATCCACTTTCATCAGCTCATGGGAGGTGCGGAAGCCATCAAAGAAATGCACGAAGGGCAAATGCCCGCACAAGGCCGCCGCATGGGAGACCAGCGCCAGATCCATGGCTTCCTGCACCGACCCGGAAGCCAGCATGGCGAAGCCGGTAGCACGCACCGCCATCACGTCGGAATGATCACCAAAGATGGACAACGCCTGCGCCGCCAATGAGCGGGCTGACACATGAATCACCACCGGCGACAATTCACCGGCGATCTTGTACATATTGGGGATCATCAGCAGCAACCCCTGAGAGGCGGTAAACGTGGTGGTCAGGGCACCCGCCTGCACTGCGCCATGCACCGTACCTGCCGCGCCGGCCTCACTCTGCATTTCGATGATCTCGGGGATACCGCCCCATATATTCTTCTTTCCCTGAGCCGACCATTCATCCGAAAGCTCGCCCATGGGAGATGCCGGGGTAATCGGATAAATAGCAATGACTTCGTTGGTCTTGTGGGCGATATGCGCCGCTGCCTGGTTGCCATCAAGAGTTATCTTTTTCGCTGTCATCAATTCCTTCCAGATTTATCTGCACATGTTGAGTCATTCTGTACTACAACTTGTCATATACCAAGCGCTTTTCCGGTATGGTAAGTTAAAACACTTCTTGTTTTTGACGGGAATCAAGATGCAGATACATATACCCGAAGACGGCCACTGGCTGATCACGGCACTGGAAATCATGTCCGCGCTGTTTATTTTTATTATCGGACTGGCGGCGCTGTGGGTGCTAATTACATTTATCGCCGATGTAAGCCAAACCCGCCACGCCATCCGCCGCAATTACCCGGTGATCGGGCGCTTCCGCTATCTGTTCGAGAAGCTGGGCGGCTTCTTCCGGCAGTATTTTTTTGCCATGGATCGGGAAGAACTCCCTTTCAATCGTGCCCAGCGCACCTGGATCTACCGCGCCGCCAAGGATCTCAACAATACCGTGGCTTTCGGCTCCACCAGGGATAACCGAGCCCCAGGCAGCGTGCTGTTCGTCAATACTCCCTACCCCACCCTGGGGGAGAATGCCGCACCGGCGATCCCCATCACCATCGGCAGGGGCAGCCGCACCCCCTACATTGCCCCTTCATTCTTCAATATTTCCGGCATGAGCTACGGCGCGCTTTCCAAGCCTGCGGTATTGGCGCTCTCGAAGGGAGCGAAGAAAGCCGGCATCTGGATGAACACCGGCGAAGGCGGCCTGGCTCCGTGGCACTTGCAGGGGGGCTGTGATTTGGTGTTTCAGATCGGCACGGCAAAGTACGGCGTGAGAGATCACGACGGTGCGCTGGAGGATGGCAAACTGGTACAGATCGCCGCCCACCAACAGGTACGCATGTTCGAGATCAAGCTCAGTCAGGGCGCCAAGCCAGGAAAGGGCGGCATCCTTCCCGCCGACAAGGTCACCCGGGAGATTGCCGTTATTCGCGGCATCAAGGAAGGCTCTGCGTCCATCAGCCCCAACCGGCATCCGGATATCACAACGACGAAGACCTGCTGAACATGCTGTTGCATATCCGCAAGGTCACGGGCAAACCGGTAGGATTCAAAACGGTTATCGGGCAACAGCAGTGGCTGGATGAACTGTTTTCTCTGATTCAGGAAAAGGGCGACGCTTATGCTCCGGATTTCATCACCCTAGACGGCGCAGAAGGCGGCACCGGCGCTTCCCCCATGCCCTTGATCGACGCCGTGGGTCTACCGCTGAAAGAAAGCCTGCTCGTCGACAAGCTGAATGAATACGGTTTGCGGGAGCGCATCAAAGTGATTGCCTCCGGCAAGCTGGTGAATCCGTCCGATATCACCTGGGCATTGTGCATGGGCGCAGACTTTATCGTCTCAGCCCGCGGATTCATGTTTACTCTGGGTTGCATCCAGGCGTTGCAATGCAACAAAAACACCTGCCCCACCGGCATCACTACGCACGACAAAAAGCTGCAGCGCGGGCTGGATCCGGAACTCAAATCCACCCGAGTGGCCAGCTATGTGCATAACATACTCTATGAGGTGGGTATGATCGCCCATGCCTGTGGCATCTCGTCACCTCGAGAATTCAAACGACATCATGCACGGGTAGTGCAGGAAAATGGCCTGTCCACCCCCTTGGATGAGTTATTCCCGCCGGTGAAGAACCCGAACTGATCAGCGCATTGGGCGCACCTTTGCCAGATTCGATGGCAGGCGCAAGTCCGACAGGAAGCTATCGCCGCTGCTGGCGCAGATAATTGGAGCGGCTTCGGGAAGCCGGGCGGGCATCGGGGAAAACGAGGGGCGCCAGCTCTTCCAGCGCACGCTGGTAAACCTTGCGTTTGAAATAGATCACCTCTTTTACCGGGTGCCAGTACTGCACCCAGCACCAATCGTCAAACTCCGGTTTTTCCGAGCTATCCAGACAGAAGCCGCCTTCGTCACAGACAACCTGCAGCAAAAACCAGCGCTGCTTCTGGCCGATGCACAATGGCTGTGTATTGCGCCGGATAAACTTCTTCGGCAACCGATAGCGCAACCAGCGCTTGGTGCTGCCGAGAATCTTCACATGTTGGGGCTTGAGACCTACTTCTTCTTCCAACTCGCGATACATGGCTTCTTCAGGCGATTCACCTTCCTGAATGCCCCCCTGGGGGAATTGCCATGCATCCTGGCCGATACGACGTCCCCAGAACAACTTGTTCTTGTCGTTGACCAATATGATGCCCACATTGGGTCTAAATCCATCCCTATCTATCACGGGATTGTTCTCGTTTTTTAAACTTTCATTAATTTCATTTTTTCACAACCTGTAGGAAGACCGCAAGCAGATTCAACGAGATACCGGAAATCCTCCTTTTCCTGTGATTCAGTGTCCACAAACGCCTTGAAGCTTCTTCCAAATGGCATTGCCGGCAGTTGCTGCATCTGAACTTTGAAAACGGTTTCCGGTATAGTGCTCCCCAAATTCATCTGATATCTGTAGAAAACTATGGCGCTGGTGCTTTTCGACCTCGACAACACACTGCTGGCGGGTGACTCAGATTATCTCTGGGGGGAATTTCTGAGTGAAAAAGGCCTCGTGGACCCTGCCCACTATGCTGCTGAAAACAAACGTTTCTACCAAGAATACAAGGACGGCACCCTGGATATTTTCGAATTCCTGGAATTTTCCCTCAAGCCGCTCACCCGGCATTCTCTGGATGAACTGCAAGCGCTGCACCGGCAGTTCATGGCAGAAAAAATCCGCCCCATCATTTCCGACGATGCGCGAATGCTGGTAGACATGCACCGCAAGCGTGGTGACGACATGGCTGTCATCACCGCCACCAACGCCTTTGTCACCCAACCCATCGTCCAGGACTTCGGCATAGCTAACCTTATCGCCACGGAACCGGAAATGAAAGACGGCCGCTATACCGGCAAGGTGGCAGGCACACCCTGCTTTCGCGAAGGAAAGGTACAGAAACTGAACGACTGGCTGAAAGCCCGCAATCTCAATCTGGGTAATTCCTGGTTCTACAGCGATTCACACAACGACCTACCCCTGCTGGAACAGGTGACCCATCCCATTCCCGTGGATCCAGACGCCACCCTGGCGGCCACGGCGGAAGAGAAAGGCTGGCCCGTACTTCGTCTTCACCATGCCCCGCCATCCTCTTAAAAAAGCATTGCCGCTGCTTTTCCTGCTGGTTCTGCTGGCAATCGCCTGCCTGGCGACCTCCTTGATGATTGGCAGCGCATCCATCCCTGCTGCCGACCTGTGGCGTCTGCTGTGGCAGGATGACGGCAGCGTGCAATACCGCATCATTCACGAGCTGCGGCTCCCCCGCACCCTGTCTGCCTTTGGTGTCGGCGGCGTGCTGGCGCTGGCAGGCGTACTGATGCAGGCGCTGCTGCGCAATCCCCTGGCCGACCCCTATATTCTGGGTGTCTCCGGTGGCGCGGCCGTCGCGGTACTGGCCGCCATGCTGCTGGGTTTGCCCCTGATCTGGCAGGCGCCCATGGCCTTTGGCGGCGCGCTGACCAGCACCCTGCTGTTGTTTGCCCTGGCTCATCAGGGCAACTGGAATACATCCCGTCTGTTGCTCACGGGGGTGGTACTGGCCGCCGGCTGGGCGGCCCTGATCAGCTTCATACTCAGCCTCAGCCCGCCAATGCAGCTGCCGGGGATGCTCTTCTGGCTCATGGGTGATCTAAGTGACGCACGCTATCCCGCCCTGCCCCTGGCTGTTCTGGCGGCCGGTGTGCTCATCACCCTGTGGCTGGCTCCTGCCCTGAACCTGGCTCTGCTGGGAACACAGCGAGCCGCCGCATTGGGGGTGGAAGTCCGCCACCTGCATATCATCCTATATGTGCTGGCTTCCCTGCTCACTGCGGCAGCGGTCAGCATCGCCGGCGCCATCGGCTTCATTGGCCTTATCGCCCCGCATATGCTGCGCCTGCTGGCGGGGAGCGACCATCGTATTCTCGTGCCCGGCGCCGTTCTCATCGGAGCCAGTCTGCTGGTGCTGGCGGACACGGCTGCGCGCACCCTGATCGCCCCCATGCAGCTGCCTGTCGGTGTATTGACCGCCTTGCTTGGCGTCCCCGTGTTCCTGCTGCTGCTGAACAAGAGTTACGGTAAGCGCACATGAAACAACCGCTGTTGAATGTGGAAAACCTGTCATGTGCCATCGGCAGCGTACGCATCGCCGATAACCTGAACCTGCAGGTCAAAGCTGGCCATTGCTGGGGGATACTCGGCCCCAACGGCGCGGGAAAAACCACCTTACTGCATGCCCTGGGGGGGCTGCATCCCATCGATGCAGGCAGCATCCGCTATCGGGGAAAGCCACTGGAGGGCTTTACCCCCAAGTCGCTGGCACGGGAGCGGGGGCTGCTCTTCCAGACCGAGCTGGGCGGGTTTCCCGGTACGGTGTTTGAAACCGTGCTGACGGGCCGCCATCCCTATCTTGGCAGCCTGGGCTGGGAACAGCCTGAAGACCTCGAACGAGCTGCCCAGGCCATCGAACAGGTCGGACTGAAAGGACTGGAAAACCGCGACGCGCAAACCCTGTCCGGCGGCGAGCGGCAGCGCATGGAAATTGCCACCCTCCTCGCCCAGCAGCCTCGGGTTGCCTTGCTGGACGAACCCAGCAATCACCTCGACCCTGGCCAGCAGATCATCATGCTGCGGATGCTGAAGACCCGCTTTACCGGCACAGATCGCGCCTTGCTGATGGTGTTGCATGACTGTAATCTTGCCATACGTTTCTGTGATTATTTACTATTGCTCAAAGGCGATGGCGAATACCTTGCCGGATCAGTAGAGTCGCTGGCCACCGCAGAGCATCTGTCCTGGCTATACCAGCATCCGGTATCATTGCAGCACATAGATGGATATGCCTGCCTGCGCTTCCAATAATTTCCCACAACAGTACGGGGCGAATCATGATTTCATGTTTACCTGGCCTAAAGACACAAGGAGTTCATATGTCTCATCCTTTCCTGAAACTTGCCGCCATCGCGCTCGCCCTGTCCGGCTGCGCAGACCAGTACTATGACCAGGGAGGAAGCGGCAATACTGGCGGTTACTATCCCCCTTATGAATACGACGCTCCCAGGAAAGACCTGATAAAGAACTGCCATGGAAAAATCAGGGAAAAGGTGAAACAGCGCCTGGGCCACAATGCCCGAATCGACTGGGGAAACTCTGACGTCTATAACAGCGGACGCCACGAGGCCACCGTCAACGGAAAAGGCAAGGCCCGCCACAACGGCAGGAAACACCAACTGCATTACCGTTGCATCATGGATCGTGAAGATGCTTTCGTACGCAACGCACACATCGAGCTGGACAGGATCGACAGCGATATCACCGATTGGAATCAAAAAGCCGTGGAGTCCTGCAAGAACCGCATTCGCGACAAGGCCAGGCACAATATTAAACGGCAATTCAGCATGGACTTTACGAGACAGCGTATCAGCACGCCTGCGGAACGCCGGCGCCATGTCAGCGGTGAAGCGCTGATTCGAAGCGCCGGCGGCAGCGGAAAAATTGCGTATGACTGCAAGGTGCGTGTCAATCCGCTGCGTATGGACAGCGCCAGCTATCGTTGGATCAGGCATCTGCCGCCTTCCAACGGCGGTTCGAACAGCAGTAACGCCAAATCGCAAGCCAGGCGTTTGTGCAAAAGCGGTCTGAACGACAGGCTGCGTTACAAGGGTTACAAGTACATCGGCTTTACGTCAGACAATGTTCGTCATCTCAAAAAGAACAAATGGCAGGTGATGCAGGGAATCAAGGCACAGAAAAACGGCAAGCGGGTATTGGAAACCTGGGAATGCCGTGTCAACACACACAAGAGCAAGATACTGAAGCTGCAACAGGTGTACCGCTGACACTTCGACCGGCGCCCAGGGAGGGGCGCTGATCATTCTGTTTCGCGTTGACCCGCATCACCCATGCGCTGGCACAGGCTGCGCTCATCGGGATCTTCCACCGCATCGACGATGGCGTTAACTACATCGCCAAACTCCATGGGTGTCAACACCCCCATGATCTTTCCCAGCAGGGCGGGATCCACCTTCGCATAGACTGTATTTCCATCTTTCAGATTTACCACCACGCCAGCGGTATGGTAGGCCTCGTTCTGCTCTTCATCGAATAACTGCTGATTCAGATCCATAAGCTGATCGTAGTGCTCTTCTATCTGTTCCGACAGGCTGTCATCCAGGTCTTCCGGAAGGCGCACTTCCCAGCATTCCTCTTCCACTTCCGTATCCGGCTGCAGGCCCAATTCCCGCAAATAGGCAACGAACTGTTCAAAAGGTTGCGGATGAAAAAACACATATTCAAGCATCATTGCCCACCTGCTTTTGTTCATCCAGCAGGCAACGACCACTTTCAGACAATTGCTGTCGAACGTGCTCGGCAAAACCGGCGCCTGCCTCCTCATAGATATTGAACACCGCATCCACACCTGCTTTTTCCAACGCCAGACGGTCATCCTCAAAGCGTGTAACAGCGGCCACCAGCCCTTCGTAACCCACATGCCTCAACAATTTGAAGGCCTGCTGCATATCTCTGAGCGCCGGCATAGCCAGCATGACCAGGCGCAGATTGTCTATATCGACATTCTGCCAGAAGTCCAGATCTTCAGCGTCTCCCAGGATCACGTTGTATTTTTTCCCCCGGTACCAGCGAATCGCATTCGGATTGGCATCGATGCCGATCACCTTGTCACCAAATATTTCCCGCATGTTGGCATAGGCGCCTGTACCCACACGTCCCATGCCGGCAACCAGTATTTCTGCACCACCAAGATCCGGTGGCACATCCACCGGCAGGCGGGTTTTCGATTGAAAGCGGTACAGGCGGGATTCGAGCATGGCATAAAAGCCGTGAACATAGGCATTGGCGATAGCAGCGACCATGAAGCTGAAAGTCAGCGCCAGGGCGATGATGATCAGCCATTCCTGATCCAGCCATCCTGTGCTGATCGCCATGGCAGCGACAATCAGCCCGAATTCACTGTAGCTCGACAGTTCCATGGCGCTCAGGAAGGATGTTCTGGCCCGCAGGCGGAAACCTGTGAGAATGAAAAACCACAGCGCGGTTTTGATTGGCAGAATCAGCAGAACCAGCAACGCCGCAATTAGAATATCATCCGGACCAGGCAGGGTGCCGATACCGATTTGCAGGAAAAACCCTACCAGAAAAAGATCCTTGAAGCGCAGCAGGGAGCGCGCTAATTCATTACTCTTGGGCAGCCCCCCCAGCAACGCGCCAAACACCAGGGCACCCAGGCCATCTTTCATGCCCGTCAGGGTAAAAAGCTCTCCCCCACCCATCGCCATGGCCAAACCAAACAACACCAGCAATTCACCGTGACCGGAACGTTCCATGATCTTATTGAGCAGCGGCCGCAACAATGGCAACAACAGCAGGCCAAAAGCCCAGACGCCAGGCATCTTCCCTGTCGCCACCGCCAGGAAAACCACGGCGATAATGTCCTGTATGACCAGAATGCCGATGCTGACCTGTCCATGGCGGGTTTTCATCTCTCCCCGCTCTTCCAGAACCTGGACCGCAAACACCGTACTGCTGAAACTCAACGCAAAGGCAACCAATGCCGCAGATTGCCAGTCAAGCTCCCCGAACCAGGCCATACCCGCCATACCGCCCAGGACGATGAATCCGCTCACGAACAGCATCGTCAGGCTCATGTGGATACAGGTCGAGCCCCATATCTCCGGCACCAGCAGGCTGCGCAAGCGCAGCTTCAGGCCGATGGTGAACAACAGCAGGAGCACACCCAGATCGGCCATTTCCTGCAGCACTTCACCACCCTGCACACCCAGAGCATGGAGCGCAAACCCGGCCAGGAGAAAACCCACCATCGGCGGCAAGTATGCCTGCTTGGCAAGCAATCCCAAAACGAATGCGATCAACAACCAGAGTGGATCCAAGGCGATATTTCCCGCAGTTGAAACAGAATAACATAGAGGGATTGTGAAAAATTCACAAGCCTTTGACCGTAATCAAGATAACCCATTACCTGCAAAGGCATAATATAAATGTAGTAGAAACATTAACTTGATTGGAGGAAAGTGGGATGAAACTGAAAAACATTTTACTGGCGACCGTTCTTGCAGGCAGCACACTCATGGCCGGATCTGCAAGCGCATTTTTTGGCGGGTGGGGTCCATGGGACTGGTTTGACGATGATGACTGGTATGATTATCCGCCACCTTGGTATTACGGTGGTTATCCTGGTTATGGATATCCGGGGTATGGCTATGGCGTACCTTATGGGTATGGTGCTCCTTATGGTTATGCGCCCTATGGATATGGTGGTGGTTATCCTTATGGCAGCGGTTATGGTTACCCCTATGGTCCAAGCCAAGCGCCACAAACCACGCAGCCCGCACCAAATACAAACAACCCCGGCAAATAATCAAGGCAAACCGGCATACCTTCAGGTATGCCGGTTTGTTCAGTTATAAAGAGCCGTCTGTATTTCACGTATCATCCTACTACACCTTTATTCCTCGGAAGCCAGCCACCTCCGAGCGTCAGTTGTAGCAAACATTGGCAGCAAAGGGGGAGTTTGTGTCTCGACAGCAGGGACGCTTCACGTGATAATCGAAAAAAAGGAGGCGTTTTATCATGAACAAGCAAACCAGCCGCCGGCGTTTCATACAGTGGCTGCTCGCCACTGGTGGTGCTTCTCTGCTGGGTGTGGCCGGCGCCCACCATACCGACAGCCATTTTGACGATGATTCCAAACACCATATCGTCTATCAGCTGAACAAGGCCGACCCCAAGTACATCTCGCATATATTGTTTTCCGCCGGTGAGATGATGCGCAAATACGGTGACGACATCGAAATCGTCATCGCCGTATTTGCCGAAGGCATTCATTTGCTGGGAAAACGTCCCCAGCGCCCCATCCCCCGTGAGCTGCAACAAAAAGCTTCTTCTCTGGCGGCCTATGGCGTGGCCTTCCACGCCTGCGGCAACACACTGAAATCCGTACACTGGAGCAAAAATGATCTGCTGTACTTCGCCAAGGAAGTGCCCATCGGCGTGGATGACATCATGCAGCTGCAGGAGAAAGGCTTTACCTATATTGCCTGGTGATCAATGAAAATCCCGTGAACGGATTTTCAACTCTGCCAGCAAATGGCTGTAATCGTACAGGCGGCGGACGATCAAATGCTGTACGCCATCGGCGCGCTGGATTTCCGCCCACACCCCCAGCAGTTTTGCACTCAACACGATCTTGCGCTGCTGTTCCGCCAGGTGGCGCCAGATGATCAGGTTGAGCACACCGGTTTCATCCTCCAGGGTGATGAACACGGCATTGCCCTTGCCCGGACGCTGACGCATCAGCACCAGACCTGCGGCGCGTACCATCAATCCCGCCTTGCGCCGGTTCACTTCCTCTGCCGGAACAAAACGCAGCTCACCCAGTGTCTTCCGTAACAGGGAAAGAGGATGCTGCCGCAGGCTCAGGCCAACATGAGCGTAGTCAGCCAACACTTCCTCCGCCACCCCAGGCGCCGGCAAATCCGGTGACGATTCTTTCGCATCAGCCCGCGCCAATAATGGCAAAGGGGCTTCCACCGCCGCCACCGACCAGTTGGCCCGATGCCGGTTCTGCTCCAGGGAACGCAGCGCATCCGCCGCCGCCGGGGCTTTCAGGTCATTGCGCTTCAACCCGGCTTTGGCCGCCAGTTGCTGCACGCTTTCAAACGCACCGGATTCCCGCACCGTTATCAGCCGCAGGGCGGCCTGCTCCGACAGCCCTTTCACCATGCGCAGGCCAAGGCGCAGCTTTCCATCCGCCAAAGTACAATCCCAATCACTGGCATTGATCTCTGCCGGCAACACAGCGACACCATGCTCCCGGGCATCTCTGACCAGCTGTGCCGGCGCATAGAAACCCATGGGCTGACTGTTGAGCAAAGCGGCCGCAAATATCGCCGGGTGATGGCATTTGATCCAGGCCGACACATACACCAGCAGGGCAAAGCTGGCGGCGTGGGACTCGGGAAAACCATAGTCACCGAACCCCTGGATCTGGCGAAAGATACGTTCGGCGTATGCTTCAGAATACCCCCGCTGACGCATGCCCTGTTTGAGCTTGCGCTCCCACACATCCATGCCGCCACGACGCTTCCAGGCCGCCATAGAACGGCGAATCTGATCCGCCTCCCCCGGTGTGAAACCCGCCGCAACCATGGTGAGCCTGATCACCTGTTCCTGGAAGATGGGCACCCCCAGGGTGCGCTCCAGCACTTCCTTCACTGCTTCCGATGGATAATCCACCGCCTCCTTTCCCTGACGGCGGCGCAGATAGGGATGCACCATGTCACCCTGGATGGGGCCGGGACGCATGATGGCCACCTCCACCACCAGGTCATAGAAATTTTCCGGCCGCAGGCGCGGCAGCATGGACATCTGGGCGCGGGATTCGATCTGGAACACCCCCACCGTATCGGCCCGGCACATCATGGCATAGACCCGGGGATCTTCCGGTGGAATATCCTGCAGGCGCATGTCCAGCATCTGTAATGCCCGGCGAATGGCGCTGAGCATGCCCAGCGCCAGCACATCCACTTTCAACAATCCCAACGTTTCCAGGTCATCCTTGTCCCACTGGATGATGGTGCGATCAGGCATGGCGGCGTTTTCCACCGGCACCAGTTCATCCAGCCCGCCCCGGCTGATGACGAATCCGCCCACATGCTGAGACAGATGCCGGGGGAAGCCCAGCAGTTCGTTACTCAGCCACAACAGCTGGCGGATGCGCGGGTTGTCCGGGTCGAAACCCGCCTCTTTAAGCCAGTCGCCCTGCACTTCCACCTGCTGCAGGGACAGGCCCAGCGCCTTGCCCGTATCCCGCAGGGCGCTTTTGGGTCGGTAGGTAATCACCGTGGCGGCCAGGGCGGCGCGTTCCCGGCCATATTTTCGATAGATATACTGGATGACCTCCTCACGCCGCTCGTGTTCGAAATCCACATCGATGTCCGGCGGTTCCCCCCGTTCCCGGGAGATGAAACGCTCGAACAATAGATTCATACGCGCCGGATCCACCTCGGTAATGCCCAGGCAATAACACACGGCGGAATTGGCGGCGGACCCCCTGCCCTGGCACAGGATGCCCTGACTGCGGGCAAAGGCCACGATGTCCCAGACGGTGAGGAAATAGGCGGCGTATTCCAGCTCGTCGATCAGCTTCAGTTCATGTTCGATCTGCCTCTGCACCCTGTCCGGGCAACCCTGTGGCCAGCGCACCTTCTTCCCTTCTTCCACCCGTTGCCGCAGGTAATCCTGAGGCCGCCTGTTCCCCGGCGTGACATCATCGGGATATTCATAGCTCAATTCGTCCAGGGAGAAATGGCAGCGCTCGGCAATCCCGACACTTTCCAGCAACAGTTCCCCGGGATACAGTTGCTGCAGATCATCCAGGCCACGCAAATGCCGCTCGGCATTGAACAGCGCCCGGTTTCCCAATTGCGCCAGCGTGCAGTGATGGCGAATGGCAGACAGCAGGTCACGCAATGGACGGCGCCGGGGACTGTGCATGCAGACATTGCCCGTCGCTACCAGAGGCAGGCCGTATTCTTTCGACGCCGTTTGCAAGCGCTGCAGATGCACACCATCCAGACCATCGCGCAGCAGGTTGACCGCCAGCCAGCCACGGCCGGAAAAAATCTGCCTGAACCATCGCAGATGATTTTCATCCAGCCGCCCGTCCCGGCCTGGAATGAACAGAGCCAGGCAATCGGGCAGGTCTTCCTGCAAATCCGCCTTGCACAGTTCATAGGCGCCCTTGACCGCCCTGAGCCGGCCTTTGGTGATCAGCCTGCACAGCCGGGCATAGCCACGGCGACTGGTCGCCAGCAAGACCAGATGCAGCCCTTCGGTCAGGCGCAGCTCGGTGCCGATGATCAGCTTCAGCCCGGTATTTCGCGCCTGCTCATGGGCGCGCACCACGCCAGCCAGACTGCACTCATCGGTGATCGCCAGGGCGGTGTAGCCCTGTTCCTGCGCTCGCAGAACCAGCTCTTCGGGACGAGAGGCGCCGCGCAGAAAACTGTAGTTGGAAATGCAGTGCAGTTCGGCGTAGGCCATCAGTCGAAAAACCCCTGCAGGAACCACTTGCCACTGCGTCTGTCCTGATAGACCCACAGTTGCTGACCGGCCGGGTTGCTGGCCCGGTAATAGTCCCGCGCCACATCCGCGCCATCCCACCAGCCACTCTCGATGCGCTGGGAAAACACCTGCAGTTGCAGCCGACCCTGATAGCAGGGGTGGCCCTGGCGCACCGGCAGGGATTGGGGCTTGGGCAACAGCCAGATCGGCTGGTGATCATGCCGGGCAGAAGCCGCTTCTCCGCCGCCGTCTTTTTCCACCGGCTCGCAATAACGCCAAGCATGTTCCGGGCGATGATCCGGCTGCGCCCTGATGCCCTGCACGGCATCGCTGCCCATGCGCGCCCGCAGGCGCTCCAGGAAGCCATCATCCTGCTGCATATCCTGCACTGTCCTGAACAGATCAGTGGACGGTTGCTGAAAGGCCTGCCAGTCATCCACCTGCAAAACGATCTCCACCACGGCTTCGGGCAAGGTCAGGCGCTCCAGCAACTGCCGGAAAACCTCCAGGAGATAGTCCACCTCCCGGCTGGGCGCGAGCATGCCCTGCACCAGCAACGTGGGTTCCGCATCCCGGTGCAGAAACTGCCATTGCAACCGCTGCGCCGCGCCATCACGACCGCGCAGGAAACCGCACAGCGCCTCCAGCAGGCGACGGGCAGGAAACAGCAAGGCGCTGGCCTGGCTGATCTCGTGCAACAGCAGCAGACGCTGGCTGAACACTTCCGGCGGCTGCCACAGAGGCCGGGGATCAGGCACCCGTCCCAGCAGGCGATCCAGCAGCAGCACGAATTCAGGTTCTGTTCAGATCGGAAGAGC
>DTXR01000177.1 GCA_012962365.1 Chromatiaceae bacterium
AGGGGTTGCGGTACGCCCCTCCCACACCGACCAGGCCTTGGCCGCCGCCATGCGCCGCAGTTCATCATCACCGGTCAACAGCCTGTAATAGGCGGCCACCAGGTTTTCCCGCTGATCCGGCGGGACAGGCGCGATGAAATCCTGCCAGAAATCCGGAAACAAGCGACTGGCGCCTTCCTGGTAGAACCACTGGATCTCTTTAGGGCGGCACAGGAAGATACCGCGCAGGATCAGTCCACTGACCCGCTCAGGATAGGTCTGAGCATAGGCAAGCGCCAGCGTCGAACCCCAGGAGCCGCCAAACAGCAGCCATTTTTCCAGGCCCAGTTCCTTACGCAGCTTCTCCATGTCTTCCACCAGATGCCAGGTGGTGTTGTCCTGCAGGCTAGCATGGGGTGTGGAATGGCCGCTGCCACGCTGATCGAACAGGATGATGTGGTAACGCTCGGGATCGAAGAAGCGCCGGTGGTAAGGCTCGCACCCCGCTCCCGGGCCGCCATGAAGAAACAGCACGGGAATACCGCTGCGCCGTCCGCACTCTTCCACGTGCAGGCTGTGAACTTCATCGACCTGCAGCCGCCAGTGATGGAAAGGCTCGATATCCGGGTAGAGGTCTTTCAACGACGGCCTCCGAGCAGAGAGCCAAGTATGCCCCGCACGATGCGGCGCCCCAGGGAACTGCTAATGGAACGGGCCATGCTCTTGGCCGCCGCTTCCCAGACACTCTGCCGATTGGAGCGACGCGCCGGTTTTTTGGCCTTCTTTGCTGCCTTTTCCTGTTCCCTGTTCGCTTTCTCGGCGGCTGCCACCCGCGCTTCTTCCTTGGCGCGCATCTTCAGCATTTCATAGGCTGATTCTCTGTCGATAGTCTGTTCATAGCGTCCCCTGATCGGTGAGCGCGAGCGTATTTCCTTGCGTTCAGCCGGCGTCAGAGGCCCGATGCGTGATCCCGGTGGACGGATCAGCACCTGCTCCACCGGCGTGGGGGCGCCTTTGCCATTGAGCACAGACACCAAGGCCTCGCCCGTGCCCAGCTGGGTGATGGCCTTGACCGTGTCCACTTCCGGGTTCTCGCGGAAGGTCTCGGCCACCAGGCGCACGGCCTTTTTGTCCTTGGGCGTGAAAGCGCGCAGGGCATGCTGGATCTTGGTACCCAGCTGGCCGAGTATTTCCGAAGGAATGTCCAGAGGACTTTGGGTGATGAAATACACGCCCACGCCCTTGGAGCGAATCAGCCGCACCACTTGCTCGATCTTTTCCACTAGCGCCTTGGGAGCGCCATCGAACAGCAGATGCGCCTCGTCGAAGAACAGCACCATCACCGGTTTTTCCGGGTTGCCCACTTCCGGCAGTTGCTCGAACAGCTCGGCCAGCAGCCAGATCAGGAAGGTGGCATACACTCGTGGCGAATCATGAATAAGCTTGGTCACATCCATGATGCTGACCACACCCTTGCCGGAGAAGTCGGTAATCATCAAATCTTCCAGACGCAGGGCCGGCTCACCGAACAAATGCTCTGCGCCCTGCTCCTCCAGTATCAACAGCCGGCGCTGTATGGCGCCTACGCTGGCGGTGGAAATGTTGCCGTATTCGGCCGACAGCTCCTTGCGATGCTCCGCCATCCAGTTGAGCATGGAGCGCAGATCTTTCAGATCCAGCAACAGCAGGCCGTTGTCATCGGCAATACTGAAGGCGGCATAGAGCACCCCCATCTGGGTTTCGTTCAGCTCCAGCAGACTGGAAAGCAGCAACGGCCCGACATCGGAAATGGTGGTGCGCACAGGCTGGCCCAGCTTGCCAAACATGTCCCAGAACACCACGGGGTTGGGATGCAGGTTGAAGTCTTCGATACCGATGGTCTGCACCCGTTCGTCGATTTTCGGGTGGGACTTTCCCGGCTTCGCCATGCCGGACAAATCGCCCTTCACGTCCGCCATGAACACCGGCACACCGATATCGGAAAAACCCTCCGCCAGTATCTGCAGAGTCACCGTCTTACCCGTACCCGTGGCGCCGGCAACCATGCCGTGACGATTGGCCTTGTCCGCACGGAACATGACGTTCTTGCGGCCGTTGCCGCCGATCAAAAATTCGATACTCATAAGCTTTTCGCCCTGAATGTGTCGCAGTCCTGGATATTGCCGGTTTCCACGCCCTTGCGGAACCAGCGCTGGCGTTGTGCCGATGTGCCGTGGGTGAACCCATCGGGCCGCACCCGGCCTGTCGCCTGACGCTGCAACCTGTCATCGCCGATGGCGCTGGCGGCATTCAATGCCGCATCCAGATCGCCCCGTTCGAGGAAGTCCTTCGCCCTTTCGGTATGGTTTACCCATACGCCGGCAAAACAGTCGGCCTGCAACTCCAACCGGACGGCGGCGGAATCTGCTCCCTTGCTGCCTCGGGACACTTTCTTGGTATAGCCGAGCAGATTCTGGACATGGTGCCCTACTTCATGGGCAATAACATAGGCCTGGGCCAGCTCACCCGGCGCCTTGAAGCGGCGCTTGAGCTCGTCGAAGAAAGCCAGGTCGATATAGACCTTGTGATCACCAGGACAATAGAAGGGCCCCATCGCCGTCTGGGCGATCCCGCAGGCGGATCTGACACCACCGCTGAAGATCACCAGTTTTGGCTCCTGGTAGCGCTCGCCGTATTTTTTGAACACCTGATGCCAGACATCCTCGGTATCCGCCAGCACGGTTTCCACGAAAGCAACTTTTTCCTGCTCCTGGGGCGTTGGTTTGTAATCGACCTGCTGCTCGGTCATCTGCCCGCCGCCGAGCTTGCTGCCCACATCCATGACCAGCCTTGGATCAACGCCGAAATACATGGCGACCAGCGCCAGGATGATGGTGCCAATACCAATGCCCCCGGCCTTGCCTACCCGTACACCCCTGCGATCTTCAACATTCGTACTGCGCCGACGTCCCCGCCATTTCATGATCTGCTCCCTTCATTGCCCCCGAATTGTTCAGGCAAGAATAGAGGGAATGAACAGGGTATGGCAAGTCTGTCATGTGAAAATGACCCGTGAACCAAATGGCGCTTGCTTAACTTTGTGACCAATCAGGTAAATGCATCCAGATTGGGATATCAGGCCTCAACCCGACTCAGCCGCTCCGGACAACAGCGCCTTGAGGAAGAGCCCGGTGTGCGACCCGGTGGTTGTCACCACGTCTTCCGGCGTTCCTTCGGCGATGATTTCACCCCCGCCGTCACCCCCTTCCGGCCCCAGATCCACGATCCAGTCGGCGGTCTTGATCACGTCCAGGTTGTGCTCGATGACGATCACCGTGTTGCCATGGTCGCGCAGGCGGTGCAGCACCCCGAGGAGCTGTTCCACATCATGAAAATGCAGGCCTGTGGTGGGTTCATCCAGAATATAGAGCGTGTTGCCCGTGTCCCGCTTGGACAACTCCCGTGACAGCTTCACCCGCTGGGCCTCGCCGCCGGACAGGGTCGTGGCATTCTGTCCCAGCTGGATGTAGGTCAGGCCCACGTCCACCAGGGTTTGCAACTTGCGCCTGACCACGGGCACAGCATCGAAGAAATCCAGGGCTTCTTCCACGGTCATGTCCAGCACGTCGTTGATGCTCTTGCCCTTGTATTTGATCTCCAGGGTTTCACGGTTGTAGCGCTTACCCTTGCAGGTGTCACACTGGACGTAGATGTCCGGCAGGAAGTGCATCTCCACCTTGATTACGCCGTCACCCTTGCAAGCCTCACAGCGCCCACCCTTCACGTTGAAGCTGAAGCGCCCTGGCGTGTAGCCCCGGGAACGTGATTCCGGCACCCCGGCGAACAACTCACGGATGGGTGTGAACAGGCCGGTATAGGTAGCAGGATTGGAACGTGGCGTGCGGCCGATGGGCGACTGGTCGATGTCCACCACCTTGTCGAAATGCTCCAGACCCTGAACCGATTTGCATGGGGCTACAGTGTGACTGGCGCGGTTCAGCTCATTGGCCGCCAGAGGATAGAGCGTATCGTTGATGAGGGTGGACTTGCCTGATCCTGACACGCCGGTAACACAGGTGAACAGACCCACGGGGATTTCCAGACGCACATTCTTCAGATTATTACCCCTGGCGCCTTCGAGGACGAGCAACCGCTGCTCATCTGCTGGCGTGCGTACCCCAGGCACGGCGATGGCCCGCTCGCCACTGAGATATTTGCCTGTGAGGGAATCGGGATTGGCCGCCACATCTTCTGCCGTACCCTGAGCCACCACCCGGCCACCGTGTACGCCGGCGCCGGGGCCGATATCCACCACATGGTCCGCCGTGCGTATGGCTTCCTCGTCATGCTCCACCACGATCACCGTGTTGCCCAGGTCACGCAGATAGGTAAGCGTCTTGAGCAGCCGGGCATTGTCCCGCTGATGCAGGCCGATGGAGGGCTCATCCAGCACGTACATCACCCCCACCAGGCCCGCCCCGATCTGGCTGGCCAGGCGGATGCGCTGGGCCTCGCCGCCGGACAGGGTATCGGCACTGCGATCCAGGGTCAGATAATCCAGCCCCACGTTGACCAGGAAACTCAGGCGCTCTTCGATCTCCTTAACGATCTTCTCGGCGATCCGCCCGCGCTTGCCCGGCAGATTCAGTCTTTGGAAGAAACTCAGGCAATCGCTCACCGACAACGCCGTGACGTCCGGCAGGTTGCTGTCATCGATGAAGACATTGCGCGCCGCCTCGTTCAGCCGCGCTCCCTTGCAGGCGGGACAGGCGTGGCTGGACAGGTAGCGGGACAGTTCTTCGCGCACGGCGCTGGACTCGGTCTCGCGGTACCGCCGCTCCATGTTGGGTATGACGCCCTCGAAGGGGTGCGTCTTCTTCACCCGGCGGCCCAAGTGATTGTGGTAATCAAAATGCACCGCCTCCCTGCCGCTGCCATAGAGGATGATGTCGCGGATCTTTTTCGGCAGCTCCTGCCAGGGGGTTTCCGGGTCAAAACCATAATGCCGCGCCAGGGACTGTAACATCTGGAAATAATAGGCATTGCGCCGGTCCCAGCCACGCACCGCCCCGGCCGCCAGGGACAGTTCGGGATGGGCGACCACTTTGCTGACATCGAAACTCTGCTTCACGCCGAGGCCATCACAGACTTCACAGGCGCCCACGGGGTTGTTGAAAGAGAACAGCCGCGGCTCCAGTTCCTCGATACTGTGGCCACAAACCGGACAGGCGAAGTTCGCGGAAAACACCAGTTCATCCTTGTCCGCCTCATCCATCCAGGCCACCAGGGCCACACCGTCGGCCATACGCAGGGCGGTTTCGAAGGACTCGGTAAGCCGCAGACGCAAATCGGCGCGCACCTTGAAGCGATCCACCACAGCTTCGATGGTGTGTTTTTTGCGCAGATCCAGATCCGGCGCATCATCCAGCTCCCAGATGTCACCGTCGATACGGGCACGGATGAAACCCTGGGCGGCGAGCTCTTTCAGCAGCTTGTGATACTCTCCCTTGCGCTCGGAGATCACCGGCGCCAGCAACATGAGCTTGCTGCCTTCCGGCAGGGCCAGCACCTGATCCACCATCTGCTCGATCGTCTGGGCCTCCAGAGGCAGGTGATGCTCCGGACACAATGGCGTCCCCGCCCTGGCAAACAGCAGGCGCAGATAGTCGTAGATTTCGGTAATGGTGCCGACGGTGGAGCGCGGGTTGTGGCTGGTGGTCTTCTGCTCGATGGATATGGCCGGCGAGAGGCCTTCGATATGATCCACATCCGGCTTTTCCATCATAGACAGAAACTGCCGGGCATAGGCAGAGAGCGATTCGACGTAACGGCGCTGACCCTCGGCGTAGATGGTATCGAAGGCAAGAGATGACTTCCCCGAGCCCGACAAACCGGTGATGACGATGAGCTTGTCCCGGGGCAACTCCAGATCGATATTCTTCAGATTATGGGTGCGGGCGCCCCGCAGGCGGATACTGTCCATTGTCATTCTTTGCAAGCACGAAACAGGGTACTATACGCCGTTATTCCATTTCGCTTCAAACCTTCTCTGATCATGGCTGACAAGGAACAAACCGGCTTCAATGATACCGAACGCAGGGCCACCCTCGGCCTGGCGGGCATCTACGGTTCCCGCATGTTGGGGCTGTTTCTCATCCTGCCGGTTTTTGCCCTGTATGCCGAACATCTGGCCTCCGCCACCCCGGTGCTCATCGGCATGGCCATCGGCATCTACGGCCTGACCCAGGCGGTGTTGCAGATTCCCTTCGGCCTCTTGTCCGACAAAATCGGGCGCAAACCGGTAATCATCGGCG
>DTXR01000178.1 GCA_012962365.1 Chromatiaceae bacterium
CTTTACAGTATTACGTAATGCAAAGGATATTGGAGACAGATGTTGTGAAATTTTATTGTTCGGATTTATTTAAAAGTTGGTCACTGGCTACGGCTGGAGATAGGTTATGAAACCAAAGGAAAGCGAAATGAACCTACTGAAGAGTCCGTGGATTAGAGCGCTAGTTGGGGAAGCGGTGAGCCCGAAAGCCATCATTGATATTGGTGATGCCTCCATTGAAGACATCGTAACCTGTCGCGCCGATTTTCGCGGTGCAATCTACCAGCTACTCATTGGGCTGGTGCAAACGGCCTTTGCCCCGAAAGGGCGCAAAGAATGGCTGAAATACTGGCGCGAACCGCCGGGAAAGGAAGAACTGAATGAGGCGTTCAAGCCTTACCGTAGCGCTTTTGAAATCGATGCGCCCATTGGCAGTCCTTCCTTCATGCAGGATCTGGAGTTGAACGAAGGCGAGAAAAAAGATATCGCGGCTTTGTTGATCGAAGCACCTGGTGGAAAGACCATCAAGGACAACCAGGATCATTTCATCAAGCGTGGAAGGGTCCAAAACATGTCGCCGTGGTCGGCGGCACTGTCTCTGTTTACCCTTCAGATCAATGCCCCATCCGGTGGTGTTGGACACCGCGTATCTCTGCGAGGTGGTGGGCCACTGACTACCCTGATATTGCCCCCCGAAAAAGAAGAGTACAACACCCTCTGGCATCGCCTGTGGCTCAATGTCCTGACGCAGGATGAAATCGACAGACTGCCGGGAAATCCCGAGCTAACAGAGCTGGAAGCAATCCTGCCATGGATGGGAAAGACCCGCACCAGTGAAAAAAAAGGCATGGAAACCTATCCTGAACATGCGCATCCCTTGCAGATATTTTGGTCTATGCCACGCCGTATGCGGCTGCATTTTTCGGGAGAAGAAGGTATCTGTGATCTGACTGGTGAGCCAACGGACAATGCTGTACACAGCTTCCAAACCAAAAACTATGGCACTAACTACTCTGGAAACTGGGTGCACCCTTTGACGCCGTATGTGTTTGAGCCAAACAAAGAGCCACTATCCATCAAGGCGCAACCTGGCGGACTCGGATATCGTCACTGGCTGGGGCTGGTCGTTGAAGGGCGTAAAGGCAAACTGACGCGATCACCGGCGGGCGTTGTACAGCGATATTACAAAGAGCGCAGTCAGTGGATAGGTGATGCGGAGTTCCACCCCCGCCTCTGGGCTTTCGGTTATGACATGGACAACATGAAAGCGCGATGCTGGTATGAGGCAATAATGCCGGTATTCAATCTGAAACCAGAGCAACGGGACGACATTGCGGATAACGCCCAAAAGATGATCGAAGCGGCTGCGGATACGCTGAAAACGCTAAAAATATCGCTCAAGAAAGCCTGGTTCAAACGGCCTGCCGATGCCAAGGGGGATATCTCGTTCATTGACGCCAACTTCTGGTCAGCCACCGAGCCGGTGTTTTATTCACTGTTGCGTGACCTTGTCAGCAATCTTGAGAACGAAAACAGCATCGATGAATTGCTGGGACAGTGGCGAAATACCTTGAAACAAACCGCCCATAAATTGTTTGACCAATATGCACTCTCCAGCCTGAATGAGGATGGCGACCTGAAACGCATCGTTATGGCGCGGGAGGGGAAAGGCGGACTGCAACATTATTTGAATGGCAGTAAGGCGCTCAAAGCGCTAGCGGCGTGAGGACGGAAAAATGAATTTAATTGTACTGAAAGATGATGAAATAGAACCCTTGAAGAAGTGGTTCGACTGGATTCACGACGAAAACCACCGTGGTGAACGCGCCCGGCTGCGTCGCTGTACCAGCCTGGATGAAATTCTGCTCCAGCCCGGGTTTTACCGGTTGTGTCAACCATTGCCCAGGCTGGAAACGTATATGCTGGAAGGTTTGGCAATGGTTGCCGGATTGCTCGCCCTGGTGAAAACGCCTGTGAATTCTCCGTTGCCAGAATTGTTGGGAAAAGGGGGGGAAAAGCCCGTATTCAGCGAGCTTCGATTTCAGCGGCTGCTAGCCTCGGATAATCCAGGAGATTTCTTTCAATCCATGCGCCGCGCCATTGTTCAGGGGGGTGAGAAAGGAAATCCCGTTTTACTGGCTGACGAGATTCTGCACTGGTATCAGCAGTACCAGCATCCTGACTGGTACCAGGGTCAGCGGCAGTGGCAATACCGCTTCGCCAAACCCTATTACACCCAAGTTTAATTGTTAATCAAAAAGGACATGACCATGACACAATTTATCCAACTGCATCTGCTCACCGCCTATCCCCCTGCGAATCTGAACCGCGATGACCTGGGTCGACCCAAGACTGCCATTGTTGGCGGCACCGAACGCCTGCGCATTTCCTCGCAAAGTCTGAAAAGGGCGTGGCGTACTTCAGAGCATTTTGAATCTGCCTTGGGTGAGTTCAAAGGAACGCGTACCAAGCGATTGGGAGTAGACGTATATCAACACCTGATTGACAAAGGTGTAAAGGAGAAGTATGCGGAAAAATGGGCTTCTTCCATTGCTGGTGTGTTCGGTAAGGTGAAGAAGGAAAACCCGTTGGAAATTGAACAGCTTGCCCATATTTCGCCTGCTGAATGGCAAGACGTGATGGCGCTGGCTGACAAACTCGCGGAAGAGAACAGTGAGCCTGAAAAGGATGCGCTGAATTTGTTACGCGCAAAAACCAAGGCGGTGGACATCGCCCTGTTTGGCCGCATGTTGGCCTCCTCCCCGGCATACAATGTGGAAGCTGCGGCGCAGGTGGCTCATGCCATCACCGTCAACCCGGTGAAAATCGAGAATGATTTCTTTACCGCAGTGGATGATCTCAATACCCATGAAGAAGATGCCGGAGCCGGGCACATGGGCGATGCCGGTTTTGCCTCCGGTGTGTTCTACCAATACATTTGCATCAATCGTGACCTGCTGGTGGAGAACCTGCAAGGCGATGAAACACTTGCAGGGCAGGCCATCGCTGCGCTCACTGAAGCTGCCGCCAAGGTGGCGCCCACCGGCAAACAGAACAGTTTCGCATCCCGTGCCTACACCTCCTATCTGCTGGCGGAGAAAGGTGCCCAGCAGCCACGTTCATTGTCCGTGGCCTTTATCAAGGCAATGCGTGATGCAGATCCGTTGGCAAAGGCAATTGAAAGTCTTGAAACCCAACAAACCAACTTCGACAAGGTTTATGGCGATTGCGCTGATGCACGCAAGAAACTGAATGTACAGACTGGAGAAGGTTCACTGAAAGACATTCTCAGTTTCGTGGCGGACTGATCATGGGTGACTATCTTGTTTTTCAACTTTATGCGCCACTGGTGTCTTGGGGAACTCAGGCAGTGGGGCAGGAGCGGCCAAGCGAAGATCATCCGGGGCGTTCGGCGCTTCTTGGCTTACTCGCTGCCTCATTGGGTATTGACCGGCAGGATGAGGATCAGCATTTTGCTCTTTCCCTTGCCTGCCGGTTTGGGATAAAGCTTTATGCGCCGGGTTTGGCTCTTAGGGATTTTCATACCACACAAGTTCCGCCATCGGCGCGTAACACTGTGTATAGAAAGACCCGGCGGGATGAACTGCGGGAATCAAAGTTGGGCACCATGCTCTCTTTCCGTAGTTATCAGCAGGATGCATTGAGCGTAGTGGCCATTTCATCGACAGACGATGCCTATTCCCTCGAAACGCTGCGCACGGCACTTGCAGAACCCTGCTACCACCTGTACCTGGGGCGTAAGTCCTGCCCCCTTGCGGCACCACTGAATCCCAAAATCGTGCAGGCGGGAAATCTCAAACAGGCGCTGGATAGCTATGGTATCGATGAAGCTCTGATACGTTTTAAACACGATCAGCCTCGCTATTATTGGGAACAGATGGAAAATCCCGGCATGACACACAGCTACCACGCACCGCGCTATGATCAGCCCATCAGCCGCAAACGTTGGCAGTTCAACAGCCGACAAGAGTATGTTTTGTTAGGAGGGGATGATGTATCTAAGTAAAATTTCCCTGGCTGACCCACAGGCCTGGTTCAGGCGCAGGCGAAAAATCCGCAGCGATTTGTTCCGCGAGCACCAAATGATCTGGGAGCTCTTCGATAATTCACCGGCTCAAAAGCGGGATTTTCTCTACCGGCGCGAAGACAGGCAGGGCGAATTGCCCTTCTATTATGTATTGTCCCGCCGTCAGCCCCGGTACGCGGGCATGGATCTGATTATTCAGAGCAAGGAATTCAGCCCGTTTCTGAAAACGGAGGATCGCCTGCAATTCAGCTTGCGTGCAAACGCGGTCATCACGCGCAAAGTGGACCACCACAGCAACAAGCGCATCCGGCGCGATGTTATAGAAGCCAAAGTGGACGAGTATAAAAAGCAGTTTCCACGCCCTGAGGATCGTCCAGCACCATACATTATTCATCAGGAAGCTGCCGAGGAATGGCTGAAGAGACAGGGGGATGTGCATGGGTTTACGGTTGATGAGTTCTTCGTAGAGAACCATGTTTTTCACAAGGTACAAAAACCTGGTGATCCCAATATCCGGCGTTTTGCCAGTCTGGATATCCATGGCCGGCTAACAGTAGCCGACCCTAAGAAAACGGGAGAAGTATTGCGTAACGGACTAGGTAGATCCAAAGCTTTCGGCTGCGGCCTGCTGCTGGTGCGCCGTATCTGAGCAATAGTTATATCAAACTTGATATGCGCAGGGATTGCGATTATGATCAAAAAGGTCGTATTCGAGGGCGACTCTCTGGAAGTGATTCGCGCCTTTCCGGATCGCGCCCGGCAACGGGCCGGGTATGAAATCGACCGTATTTAGAACGGCTTGGAACCTCTGAATTGGAAATCGTTTTCATCGGTTGGTGCGGGTGTCCGGGAAATACAGATAAGGGTGGGTATGCAGTATCGTGTGATCTATGTTGTCAAACATGGCGATAGCGTTCACATTCTTCACGCCTTTGAAAAGAAAACGCAAAAAACACCGAAGTCGGATATTGACATGGCCCGGCGGCGCTTACGGCAGGTCATGCGGAGGTATGCAGAATGACGGAAAGACAGTATGACAGTGTCTGGGACGCATTGGAGGACGGTGATTCGCTGGCGGAAAACCTCAAGCTGCGCTCGCGCCTGATGATGGCGATTGCAGAATATGTCGCAGAATCGGGGCTCACCCAGACCGAGGCAGCCCGCAAGCTTGGCACCACTCAGCCCAGATTGAATGACGTCATCAGGGGCCGTATAGACAAATGCACCGTAGATCGCCTGGTCAATATGCTGTCTCAGGCGGGTTTTCGTGTGGACATGAAGATCCATCACGCTGCATGAAGAAAGTAAGCCGATGCCATTTTTGCCCCTCAAACCCATCCCCATGAAAGAACGTGTTTCCATGATCTTCGTTTGGTACGGGCGCATCGATGTCAAGGATGGCGCCTTTGTCGTGATCGACAAGAACGGCGTGCGCGAACATATTCCTGTGGGTTCCGTCGCCTGCATCATGCTCGAACCTGGAACCCGCGTATCCCATGCCGCCGTGCGGCTGGCCGCGCAAGTAGGCACCTTGTTGATCTGGGTGGGCGAAGCCGGGGTACGGTTGTACGCCTCCGGCCAGCCGGGTGGTGCGCGCTCCGACCGGCTGCTCTACCAGGCCAAACTGGCGCTGGACGATGATTTGCGGCTGAAGGTCGTGCGTAAGATGTACGAACTGCGTTTTGGCGAACCAGCACCCGCCAAACGCAGCGTCGAGCAACTTCGCGGCATTGAAGGCGACAGGGTGCGTAAAACCTATGAATTACTGGCAAAGCGTTATGGCGTGAAATGGAAAGGGCGGCGCTATGATCCCAAGGACTGGGAAAAGGGCGATGTCGTCAACCGCTGTATCAGCGCGGCTACCGCCTGTCTTTATGGCATAATCGAAGCCGCGATCCTTGCTGCTGGTTATGCCCCTGCCGTGGGTTTTATTCACACAGGCAAGCCGCTTTCCTTCGTGTACGATATTGCCGATATCTACAAGTTCGATACTGTCGTGCCCGTCGCATTCAAAATCGCCGCATCATCCCCAGCCAACCCTGACAAGGCCGTGCGCCTCGCATGTCGCGATGTTTTCCGCGAAACCAAAATCCTCAAGAAAATCATCCCCGGTATTGAAGAGGCCTTGTCTGCGGGCGGTATCAATCCGCCAAAACCGCCCGAGGAATCCGTTCCTCCCGCTATTCCCGAACCTGAAGGTATTGGCGATGCCGGACATCGGGGAGGCTGAAGGGCATGGCGATGCTCGTCGTAGTCACCGAAGCGGTTCCGCCAAGACTGCGTGGCCGGCTGGCTGTATGGCTGTTGGAAGTACGTGCCGGTGTTTACGTTGGCAATGTCTCCAAACGTGTTCGGGAAATGATCTGGATGCACTGTGAAACTTTACAGGAGGATGGAAACATCGTCATGGCGTGGCAGACTAATACCGAATCCGGCTTCGATTTCCAGACGCTTGGTGAAAACCGGCGAATGCCGATAGATCACGATGGTCTGCGGCTAGTGGAGTTTTTCCCCGTAGATGAGGAAAAATCAGTATGAAAGCGCTCTTTTACAATCAGGAATCCAGAAAAATCAACGAGTTAGATGTTTTGGCAAATAGCCTAAAAATCGGTAGAATTTTACAGGCTAATTTTTTCTAACAGCATCAATCGGTTATGATTAGTATGTTCCCCACGCCCGTGGGGATGAACCGAGTTACTACCCGCAGCGCGAGGTTTGCGACGCATGTTCCCCACGCCCGTGGGGATGAACCGGGGGGTGGGGCATCATTGCTCCTCCAGAGCGTATGTTCCCCACGCCCGTGGGGATGAACCGTCTACGTTGTCAATCGTGAGAGTGGTTTGAACATGTTCCCCACGCCCGTGGGGATGAACCAGTACGAGAATTGAAGGCGAAATCA
>DTXR01000179.1 GCA_012962365.1 Chromatiaceae bacterium
GGGCAAATGCTCCTCCTTCCCTTCTAAGCCCAAACCGTTCTCCTCCTTTTATGGAGTTTTCCTTATGTAAATTCTATTGGTGAAATAAAAGAGAGAAAAACTCGAATGATATGCTTACATATTCTCTTTTCGCGGTGAATCTTTTTCCTGTATTTGATATGTGACTTCTATATTCTCCATTGGAACGCCGAGATCAACACGTTGAATGCTTATTTTTTGCTGTGCTGGACTTTTGGGTGACAGCAGATCAGTCAGTTCCAACGTGGCCGAAAGTTCGGTAACGCTGGCGCCACCCTGAACGAAAGACAGATTCTGCAAATCAAATTTCCCACCGCTGCGAACGCCCTGCTTCGACCAGTTAAAGTGGCTACTGGCACTGGCCCTGCCACTCACATTTTCCAGTACTGCAAGATCGGGAAGCAGTGCGGAGGGTTGCAATGAATCAGGTGAAAAATCCAGTGGATCGATAACCATGTTTAATTCTCCTGAACCGCTATCCAACCCGTGTACAGCCGTTATTTTTAAACTTTTATTGCCAGCTATACCACCACGGGCTTTGCCTGCATGGACGTAGGTAAGGGGCGTGAGCAGGGATGCGGAAGCTTTAACAATTAACTGCTTGCGTTTGAACTTCACGTCACCGGTAAGACCAAGCGGCGCGAAGTAAGGTTTGGCTGCAAGGTGTTGCAGACGACCGATTTTGAAATCTGCCAGCTTGCCGCTATCCACACCAGGACGTATTGTCGCTGTAATTTTATCCAGCTGTATTTGATGTTGTGGCAAGGTGATTTTTGCTTCACTAATTATGCTCTTGCCTTCATAAGGTTTATCGCCTTCCTTCCCGCCATTGAGTTTTATTTTTCCAGGACGTATTTTCAATTTTAATGCTGGCGCATCCGAACGGTTCACCCGTAATGTGAAATTGTTGGGTCGAACATTGATCTGATGTTTAAATGTAAAACCCTGCGCCGTCGGAGAGAATTTAATATCAGCATCAGTGAGACTTAAAATCAGAGGACCATCTAGTCGAACTGACTCCACAGGTGCTATTTTTCCAAATGATATTTTCCCCTTCTTGCGTAGTGAGATTTTCCAGGCATCGTTATTAAATTTTAACTGCAGCGGTAATTTACTTTTCATCTGACGTGCATCAAGCAGTTCATATCGAAACCGGTTTGCCTCCGCAGTTAGATCGATATCACCAGCCCAATCGTTAACCGAACCTTCAATATCTCCAGTCAAGTCCAGATGATTGAATATATTTCCGGCGTAATTAATTCCAGAAGCAGTTACGGCAATGTCGTTAAATTTAAATTCTGTAATCTGATTTACCTGGTTGAGGGTGGCTTCAGCCAGTGCACTAATACTTGCCTGTGCCTGATCTGTGCTAATCGCAATATTGCTTGTCAGGTTCAAATTAATTCCGTCAGCATTTTCATTAAACCGCA
>DTXR01000180.1 GCA_012962365.1 Chromatiaceae bacterium
CCGTTCTCAAGGATTCCTCTTGAACACGACACAGAAACGGCGCCTGGCCTGGCGCACGGGGTTTTTCCTGTTGTTCATCCTGGCGCCAGTATTCGATCTGTTCCGCTTCGACCTGGAGAAAAATCATTTCTACTTCCTGACCTTCCCCTGGACCCTGGGCATTGATGCCTTTCGCAGCGGCGAGATTGGCACCATGGAAATGGCCCTGAACATGGGCCTGCGCTTCTTCCTTCCCCTGGCATTGATCGTGGGTATCGGTATCTGGGTTGCCTGGAAATGGGGACGGCTGTACTGCGGCTGGCTGTGCCCGCATTTATCCGTGGTGGAGACCATCAATCATTTCATGCGCAAGGCTTCAGGCAAGCTTTCTATCTGGGACAAGGAGATATTGCCGGAAGATCAGGCAGACGGCACCCATGTGCCGGTGGAAAAGAAATGGTGGTGGCTGACCGCCCTGGTCATTCTGGGGTTCTCCTTCATCTGGTCGGTCGTGTTGCTGACCTATCTGCTGCCTCCAAAAGAGATCTACTACAACCTGCTCCACGCCGAACCGACGCGCAACCAGGCGCTGTTCATCAGCGTGGCCACGGCGCTGTTCATCATCGAGTTTACCGTCGCCCGGCATCTGTTCTGCCGCTTTGGCTGTGTCATCGGTCTGGCGCAAAGCCTAGTGTGGATGGGTAATAAGAAAGCCCTGGTGGTAGGCTTCGACCGGGGGCGCTCGACCCAGTGTGCCGAATGTGATGCTTCCTGCGAACATGCCTGCCCCATGCGCCTGAAACCGCGCAGTATCAAGCGCAAGATGTTTACCTGTACGCAATGCATGCAATGTGTGGAAGCCTGCGAGAACGTCCATGAGAACGATCCCAGGCCACCTCTGCTGCACATGCTCAGTGATCAGTGCGCTCTGGATGTTTCGCTGCGGGATTTTGGCCTGAAGCCGGATATACCGTCAGACTGCTTCCCGCCGATTCAGGTAACGAACCGGGAGAAGCACAACTGACAACGCAACCGCTGTATCAACAATCCCCACACAGGGCGGCGTGCGCTGCCGCCAGGCGAGCGACCGGAATACGGGGCGCTGAACAGGACACATAATCCAATCCAATGCGATGACAAAAATGGATGGACTGGGGATGGCCGCCGTGCTCGCCGCAGATGCCTACCACAAGATCAGGCCGCTGTTCCCTGCCCCATTTCACCGCCAGCTCCATGAGCTTGCCCACACCCTTCTCGTCCAGCACATCGAAGGGATTGTCCTGCAGGATGCTCCGCTCGTTGTACAGGGGCAGGAACTTGTTCTCCGCGTCTTCCCGGGAGAAAGAAAAAGTCGCCTGCGTCAGATCGTTGGTGCCAAAGGAGAAAAAGGCCGCTTCTTCCGCCAGGCTGTCGGCACGCATACAGGCACGCACCACCTCGATCATGGTACCAAACTGGAAACACAGCTTGTGGCCCAGTTCAGCTTCGAGTTCGGCGCTTGCATGATCGACGATTTCCTTGACGTACAATAACTCCTGAGCTGTACAGACTTGGGGCACTTTAATTTTGGGATGAATCTCCAGACCTTTCTTGTCGCATTCCATGGTCGCTTCGAGGATCGCCCGAATCTGCATTTCATAGATTTCCGGAAAGGTGATACCCAGGCGTACGCCGCGATGCCCCAACATGGGATTGGTCTCATACAGGGCGCGTACTTTTTTCAACATGGTTTCTTTCTTCAGGATGGCTTCTTCCACCTGACGGGACTCCACCATCTGCGGGATGCCATTGTTGTCGTTACCCGCTTCCCCGCTTTGCAACAGGGACATGGTGCCTGACAACACTTCCAGGCCCCGCACCGAATCCCTCAGACGCTGCAGGAACTTCAAATCTTCCTGCAGCTGTTGCTCTGACGGCAGGAACTCATGGATAGGCGGATCGAGAAGACGGATAGTCACCGGATAAGGCGCCATTACCTCGAACAGTTCCTGAAAATCCTGGCGCTGCATGGGCAGAAGCTTTTCCAGTGCCTGTTTGCGGTGTTCCGTGGTTTCGGCCATGATCATTTCAATGACCACCGGCAAGCGGTCGATGGAATTGAACATACGCTCCGTACGGCATAAACCGATACCCTTGGCGCCGTATTTGAGCGCCCGGTCAGCATCCAGCGCGGTATCGGCATTCGCCATAACCGTCAGCCGGGCCACTTCATCCGCCCAGCCGAGCAGAATATTCAGTTCGGCAGAAAAATCCGCCTCTACCGTGGGGACAGCCCCCAGGTAGACCTTGCCGCTGGTGCCGTCGATAGTAATCAGATCACCTTCATAGATCACGGTATCACCCACGAAAGCCTCGCGCAGCTGCACATCCACGGAAATGCCTTCCGCGCCAGCCACACAGGGTTTGCCCATTCCCCTGGCCACGACTGCGGCATGGGAGGTTTTGCCTCCCCGGCTGGTGAGGATGCCCTTCGACGCAAAAAACCCATGGATGTCTTCGGGTTTGGTTTCTTCACGCAGAAGAATGACGCTGTTGCCTTTCTTTCCTTCCACTTCCGCCCGATCCGCATCGAAGACCACATGACCACTGGCCGCGCCGGGCGATGCCGGCAAGCCTTGCGCCAGAGGTGTCACTCGTGCATTGGGGTCGAGGCGTGGATAGAGCATTTGCTCCAGGTCATCAGGAGCGATACGCAGCAGGGCCTGATCGCGGGTTATCAGCCCTTCCCTTTCCATCTCCACGGATGTGCGCACCATCGCGACCGCATTCATCTTGCCATTACGGGTCTGCAGGCAGTACAGGACACCCCGTTCAATGGTGAATTCGAAATCCTGAACTTCGTGATAATGGGATTCGAGCTTCTGCCGTAACTCTTCGATCTCTTTTGCCATCTGGGGCATTTCATCGGCCAGTCGATCAATGGGCTTGGGCGTACGGATACCCGCCACAACGTCCTCACCCTGGGCGTTGACCAGATACTCGCCATAGAGCTTGTTCTCGCCGGTAGCCGGGTTGCGGGTAAAGGCCACACCCGTGGCGGAATCATCTCCGCGGTTGCCGAACACCATGGTGCAGATATTCACCGCCGTGCCATTGGCCATCTCGGGCGTGATATTAAACTCCCGCCGGTAATCCACCGCCCGTTTACCCATCCAGGAACGGAAGACAGC
>DTXR01000181.1 GCA_012962365.1 Chromatiaceae bacterium
CGATCAACAGGTTCTCCACCCCGGTCAGGTCGTCCTTGAGACCATTCTTGTGCCCCAGATACAGAAGCTCAGCAGCGTATTCATCCCGCTGCTTGCGGATAGGCAGGCCTTTCCAGCGTACTTCACCATCCGTGGGGGTGATCAGACCGCAGAGAGTGCGCATGAGCGTGGTCTTGCCGCTGCCATTGTGACCATAGAGATGGAGCAATTCCCCTTCACCCACAGTGAAGCCGATACCTGAAAACAGGCATCTGTCCCCTCGGGTACATTGCAGATTGATCACTTCAAGCATGAAAAAATCACCCCGGATTCCCAAAACGGGCAATTCAGGCTGGCTTCACAAATAAAGCGGGAATATTACAGGGAATCAGGAAAAATTGCGCGCAGACACGCAATCACTTCATTGCCGCGAAGCCCGCTAAGTGAGACGCTACGACAACCTCACCTGCCAGGGCGCTGGGTCCTTCACCAGACTTGTCCTCTCCAAATCGAACGGCGGTAAGGCCTCCAGTTGCTCGACAGTCCCAGCGCACCAGTGGCAGGAGATCCTAGTACTTAGCCAGCAAGAGGCAATTCACTACCGGGACGCATCATGCCAGCGCCGTCACCATTCGAGTCAACTGCTTGGTATCGGCATCGCCATTCCACTCCAGCGCCAAACCATTAAGAAACTGCGGTCGATAATCGGCTGGCGTTGAGTAAGCAACTTGAATCCGGCTGAATGCGGAGCCCGCAGCCTGCAGGAACGTTTAGGAACCTCTGATTTAAGTCGTGAACGCGTATCTTGCGCCCAGAATGCCCGGCTTCGCCCTTACAAATTCGCCCCTCCTTCTAGGGGAAGGGAATTTTAAGAAAATTTTCTTTCATAACAATATGTTAAAACATTACCAGGTTGTGCCATTGTTAACGGTCAGGTGGTAATTAGCGACAAGCTTATGACTTGGGTCAAGGACAAACATTACAAGGAGCAACTAGATTAGCTTAGGTTTTTATGCGACAAATACAGGGAACAAGCACCCTGTTCCACCAACATTACAAAAAAACGGGTGCTTACAATTCATCAAAG
>DTXR01000182.1 GCA_012962365.1 Chromatiaceae bacterium
TGCGCGCCGGACTTGGGATCCGGTTCTTTCTTGCCATCCGGCTGGGCTTGACCACAACAGTGCTTCATTTGCGCCACGAAGCTTGAACATTATCCGCTGAACCCTTGACGTTGTACCGACAAAATAGAAAAGTTGCGGCAAGTGATACTTATTTTAAGGGCGTGCTGAACAAACGCTGGAAGTTTTGTGCCGTCTGATTGGCGAGGTCGGATACTTCCATGCCGCGAAGCTCGGCAATGGTCTCGGCAACTCGTCGTACATACTTTGGTTCATTTGGTTTCCCGCGATAGGGGGTTGGCGCCAGATAAGGGGAATCGGTTTCTATAAGCATCCTGTCCAACGGTACCCTGGCTGCTACATCACGCAGTTCCTGGGCATTCTTGAAGGTAACGATGCCTGAAAACGATATGTAAAAACCCATGTCCAATGCTGCGCTGGCCATTTCCCAGTTTTCTGTAAAACAGTGCAGTACACCGCCTGCCTGTTCTGCCTGTTCTTCGCGCATGATTTGCAGAGTCTCTTCGCGGGCATCCCGGGTATGTATGATGAGCGGTTTGCCTGCTTCCCTCGCTGCCTGAATATGAACGCGAAAACGCTGTCGCTGCCATTCCAGATCACCTTCACTGCGAAAAAAATCCAGCCCAGTTTCGCCAATGGCGACATTGCGCGGATGACTCGCCAGTTCCAGCAGAGCCTCTACATCCGGTTCCCTGCGATCGAAATCATTGGGATGTACGCCCGCGGAAACAGAGATGTCTTCATAAGGCAGCACCAGATCCAACATGGCAGGGTAGCTTTCCAGGTCAATGCTTACACACAGCATGTGATCCACCCCGGCTTCCCGGGTCTCGCGCATGAATTCTGAAAAATCGTTCTGATACGGTGATAGATCCACCCGATCCAGGTGGCAGTGGGAGTCGATCAGCATCTGGGGTTTAGCCTTGGTGAAAGTAGGAAAAGGAATGTTCGTGACGAGCAGTAGCTGCTACTTACATGGTGTCCGTTGGATTATCCAATTCCAGCATGCCCGCCAGATGTATTTCTATCTTGTTACGGGTAACGCCTTCGTCATGGGGACCAAATTGCACCCCGATGCCAGCCGTGCGGTTACCCATGGCGCCAACCGGTGTTATCCATATCACCTTGCCGGCAACCGGTACTCGTTCCGTATCATCCATGAGATTGAGCAGGATGAAAACGTCATCTCCCAGCTCGTATTTTTTGATCGTAGGAATGAACAAACCGCCATTTTCCACGAAAGGCATGTAGGCGCGGTACAGGGTATCTTTGTCCTTGATGGACAAATTGATAATGCCCTGCTGGAATCCTGGCATTGCCATGATCAGACCTCCCCGTTAGCGATACGGCTCCATTCCAGCAAGATGCTTTCCAGAACCAGTTGTGTATTCAGATTATTCCTGCTCATGCGTTCACTATCATGCAATTTATCGAGCAATCCATAGGCAAGTCTCAAGTCTAACCGTTCAGACAGGGTTTGCAAGGGTGGGAAAGCAAGTTGCGACGAAGGAACCATTTTCGCACGAATGACGTCTCCCACCCA
>DTXR01000183.1 GCA_012962365.1 Chromatiaceae bacterium
ACTCACCGCACTGGCGGCGATGATGGGGGCTTTCTTCATCCTGGATGACCCGATATTTTCCGGATTGGCGGTGGCGCTGATCTTCGGCTTGATGGTTTCCACTATCCTCACGCTGGTGGTCATTCCGGTGGTGTATTACGGCGTGATGAAAAAGCGCGTGAGCAAGTTGCTGGCGTGATGTGCTCCGGAGCGGGCTGCTGGTGGCGAAGGCGCATGGCGCTGATCTTGCTGGCGCTGGCCTCGGTTTGGGCCGGGGCGACAACCTACCCGCTGGATGATCCGGATACGGATGTCATCGGTTCGACCTACCGGGTCAGTGTAAAGGAATCTGAAACACTGCTGGATATCGCCCGCAAGCACGATGTAGGTCAGGAAGAAATCCTGCTGGCCAATCCCGGGGTGGATCGCTGGTTGCCCAAGCAGCGTTCGGACATCCTGATTCCCGCGCAATATGTGTTGCCCGCAGCAGAACGCAAGGGGCTGATTCTCAATCTGCCGGAAATGCGCATCTACTACTTCAGGTCAGCGGATGAAGTTCAGACCTACCCGGCGAGCATTGGCCGCATGGACTGGAAGACGCCGCTGGGTAAGGCGCGCATCGTACGCAAGCAGAAATCACCTGCCTGGCACCCCCCCGAATCGGTAAAAAAGGAAGCCGCCGTAAAAGGTGAAACGGTGCCGGACGTGGTTCCTCCCGGGCCGGACAACCCTCTAGGTGAATATGCCTTGCGCCTCAACCTCCCCGGCTATCTCATTCATGGCACCAACAAGCCCTACGGCGTGGGCATGCGTGTGACCCACGGTTGCGTACGCCTGTTGCCCGAGGATATCGAAGTGCTGTTCCGTGAGGTCAAGGTCAATACGCCGGTGCAGATCTTGAATCAACCAGTCAAGGTGGGGTGGCTGAACGATGTCCTCTACCTGGAGGTTCATCCGCCCATTGAAGAACACTTCGAAGCCCGTGAAGACATGCTTCGCTATGCTCTGGAGGTGATCTATCAGGAGTTGGAAAAACACCCGGCCATACTCATCGGCCAGAATGTCAGGCGGGCAATCGAAGAGCAAAACGGTGTGCCTGTCGTTATCTCGAAGGTAACCGATGAACCTCCCATGCCCATCACCAATCCGCTTTTTCGGCGATAGCCGGAATGAAACCGAACGCTGTCACCCGCCTTGAAGCAGGCGCGGTGACGGTTTGGGAGGGCAGGAAATTCTACTTGTACATGGATTTCTTGAACATCCTGTCGATTTTGGTTTCCGTTTCCTGCGCTTTTCTGTTCGCTGCATCAGCGGCAGATTTGGCTGCTTCAGCTTCTGCTCTGGCAGCGGCGGCTTCCTTGCCCGCATCAGCGGCTAGGGTCTTTGCTTCTGCTGCGTCGGCGGCCGCCTGGTCGGCCACTGCCCTGACTTCGGCGAGATCTTCCTTGCTGACCGTGGCGCATCCACCCAGGGTCAGTGCAGAAAGTAGCAAGATACTGGTAGTGAACATTTTTTTCATGGTTTGCCTCCTGTTTGTGTGATTTTTACTTCGGTGCCAATCTGAATCAGATCAAGTAACTGCTCGATCTGATCATTGGTAACTGCAATGCATCCCCTTGTCCAGTTATAACTCGCATGGACTGCCGGATCACCGGCGCCAATACCGTGAAGGCCGATATACCCGCCGAGTGGCGTATCCTGCGGTGGCAGTTTGCCTCGCGCATGAGCCGCACGAATCGCTTCCGCCTGTTCCTGCGTCAGCAGGCCTTTTTCAAGACCCCGTTCCGTGTCTTCTGCGGAAGGGTAGTCCAGTCCGATAAAAAATGAAAACGCTTACTCTGTTTGATCGA
>DTXR01000184.1 GCA_012962365.1 Chromatiaceae bacterium
AGGAGGTGTTGGGCGAAGACGGTAAATACCGGGTGAACGCCAATGTAACCTGGCAGGTGCTGGGAGTGCTGCGTAATGCCAGACGCGAAGACACCCGTAAGCGCCTGTCCATCGCCCGCACCCGCCGCGTCATGAAGGAAAACACACCGCTGTTCAAGGACATTCTCAAGACCCGTGCCGAGATCGCCAAACTGCTGGGTTATGCCAACTGGGCGGATTACCGCATAGAAATCAAGATGGCCAAAAACGGCAAGACTGCCAGGGATTTTCTCCAGCGCCTCAAAACTGGGCTGGCCCCCAAGTACAAGCAAGAGCTGGCTACCTTCGCCAAACTCAAGGCCGGGGAAACCGGCAATCCCAATGCAAAGATCCGCTACTGGGACATCCCCTATTACAAAAACCTGCTGACAAAGACCCGTTATCAGGTCGACAAGGATGCCCTAAAAGTATTCTTCGAACTGGAAAACACCCTGGGCGGCATGTTCTCGATTTTCGAGGAACTGTTCGGCATCCGCATCACCCCGTCTGAAGCACCCTATAAATGGGTGGATGATCTGCGCCTGTATGCGGTTACCGATGCCGCCAGCGGCGCACCTCTGGGGTTGATCTACATGGACATGTTCCCCCGGGACAGCAAGTACAACCACTTTGCGCAGTTCAGCGTGACCCCCGCCAAACGCCTGCCCAACGGCAAGTATCAGCGGCCGGTGGCGGCGCTTATCTGCAACTTCCCGCCTCCCGGCAACGGCAAACCTTCCCTGCTGACTTACGATCACGTGGAAACCCTGTTCCATGAATTCGGCCATGCCCTTCACACGGTACTCACCCAGGCCGATTACATGGAGTTCTCTGGCACCTCCGTGCCCAGAGACTTCGTCGAGGCACCTTCTCAGATGCTGGAAAACTGGGTGCGGGACAAGAAAGTGCTCGACCGTTTCGCCGTGGATTACCGTGATGGCAAGAGCAAGATCCCCGCCGAAACCCTGAACAAACTGGAAGAGGTTCGCCTCGCCACCATCGGTACACATTATCGCCGTCAATTGGCCTTTGGTTTGCTGGATTTGAGCATTCACATGACCACCGACCCCAAGGTCTTCGACAGCGTCATCGACGTCACCAACAAGATCATGGGCGATACCTATTTGCCTGTGCCTGAAGGCAGTGGCCTGATCGCCTCCTTCGGTCATCTCGGCGGGGGCTATGATGCCGGTTACTATGGCTATGCCTGGGCCGACGCCATATCCGCCGACATGGCATCTGTATTCAAACAGGCCCCCGGTGGCCTCATGGACAGGAATATCGGCAAGCGCCTGCGCAACGAAATCTATGCCGTGGGCGACGCCCGGGATATCGACGTGTCCATCCGGGCGTTTCTGCAGCGCGAGCCTTCCCTAGATCCTTTCTTCGAGTTCATTGGCCTGAAACAGAAGTAAACCGACGATGCTTCGCTATTCTCTCAAAAGACTGCTGGGTGCAATACCGACGCTGCTCATCCTGATGACCCTGGCGTTCTTCATGATGCGCGCAGCACCCGGCGGGCCTTTCGATACGGAGAAATCCCTGCCGCCGGAGATCCAAGCCAACCTGGACAGGAAATACCATCTGGATGAACCCCTGATACAGCAGTATGGCAGGTACCTGCTGGACATTGTTCGGGGTGACTTCGGACCCTCCTTTCAATACAAGGATTACTCGGTCAACGAGCTCATCGCCACAGGTTTTCCGGTATCCCTGCGCCTGGGCCTGAGCGCCATCGCCATTGCCCTGATCATTGGTGTGGGGCTGGGCACCCTGGCGGCACTGCGCCAGAACAGCGCCACGGACTATTCGGTGATGACCCTGGCCATGACGGGCATTTCCATCCCCAACTTCGTGCTGGCGCCCATATTGATACTGATCTTTGCCGTCTTTCTGGGCTGGCTGCCGGCAGGCGGCTGGAACGGTGGCGCCGTCAGGAACACCATCCTGCCCATCATTGGCCTGGCACTGCCGCAGATCGCCTATATTTCACGGCTGATGCGCGGCAGCATGATCGAGGTTTTGCGCAGCAACCCCATACGCACTGCCCGCGCCAAGGGGCTGCCAGAACATATCGTGATCCTGCGCCATGCGCTCAAACCCGCCATGCTGCCGGTGGTTTCCTTTCTCGGCCCGGCAACGGCGGCCGTGATTACCGGCTCTGTCGTCATCGAACAGATCTTCGGCATTCCGGGGCTGGGGCGCTATTTCGTGCAAGGTGCCCTGAACCGAGACTACACGCTGGTCATGGGCGTGGTTGTGTTCTACGGCATTCTCATCATTTTGTTCAATTTCATCGTGGATCTGGTCTATGCCATGCTCGACCCCAAAGTGCGTTATGGATAAACAACGCGTACTAAATGCAGGCCGGACAGCGTTAGCTTTGCTTAACCTGTCTTTTGCATCACGGGAAGGGCTGGCATGAACCAAACCCTGGACGCCGAAATCAGGGGCCGCAGCCTGTGGCAGGATGCCCGGCAACGGCTGCTGCGCAACAAAGCGGCATTGACCGCAGTTGTCCTGCTGCTGATCATTTCGGTGCTGGTCGTTGCCGCGCCCTGGCTCAGCCCCTACGAGTTCGACGAGATCGACTGGGATCTGATCTCCACGGCACCAAGCATCGGGAACGGCCATATCTTTGGCACTGACAGCGTGGGCCGCGACCTGTTCGTGCGCACCCTCTACGGCGGACGCATGTCCCTCATGGTGGGCATCATCGCCACCCTGGTGAGTCTGGTCATCGGCATCACCTGGGGCGCCACCGCCGGCTATATCGGCGGGCGGGTTGACGGCATCATGATGCGCATCGTGGATATTCTCTACGCCATGCCTTTCATGTTCTTCGTCATCCTGCTCATGGTGTTTTTCGGGCGGAACATCTATCTCATCTTCATCGCCATCGGCGCCATCAACTGGCTGGACATGGCGCGTATCGTGCGCGGCCAGACCCTCACCCTCAAGGGCAAAGAATACGTGGAAGCGGCCATGGCCTGCGGGGTGAGCACGCCGCGCATCATCCTGCGACATATCGTGCCTAACCTGCTGGGCATCGTGGTGGTCTACGTGACCCTGACCATCCCTCAGGTCATCCTGGTGGAGTCCTTCCTCAGCTTCCTGGGGCTGGGTGTGCAGGAACCGGACACCAGCTGGGGCGCCCTGGTAAACGAAGGTGCGCAGGACATGGAGAGCGCTCCCTGGGCCCTGCTGTTCCCGGCGGGCTTCCTGGCGACCACCCTGTTCTGCTTCAACTTCATCGGCGACGGCCTGCGCGACGCCCTGGATCCCAAGGATCGTTGACATGGCGCTGCTCGAAGTAAACAACCTGCGCACGGTATTCCACACCAACGACGGTGAAGTCTACGCGGTGAACGATCTGTCCTTCAGCCTGGAAAAAGGCGAGACCCTGGGCGTGGTGGGCGAATCCGGCTCGGGCAAGAGCCAGCTGGTGCTGAGCATCATCGATCTGCTGGCCAGCAACGGCCGCATGGAAGGCAGCATCCGCTTCCAGGGGCAGGAACTGGTGGGCATGAAGACCGGGCAGATGAACCGCATCCGTGGTAACCGCATCGGCATGATCTTCCAGGATCCCATGACTTGTCTCAACGGCTATCTGACGGTTGAACGGCAGATGACCGAAGTCTTGATGCACCACCAGGGCATCAGCCGCGCCGACGCCAGGAAACGCAGCATAGAGATGCTGGATGCGGTGCATATCCCTGATGCGAAAAACCGTATTGATCGCTATCCGCATGAATTTTCCGGCGGCATGAGACAACGAGTGATGATCGCCATGGCCCTGCTCTGCAGGCCAGATCTGCTCATTGCCGACGAACCCTCCACCGCACTGGATGTTACCGTGCAGGCACAGATCATTCAGCTCATGAACGAGCTGCAGCAGGAATTCGGCATGAGCATCATCATGATCACCCATGATCTCGGCGTCATCGCGGGCATCAGCGACAACGTGATGGTGATGTACGGGGGACGCATCTGCGAGCAGGCGCCGGTATTCGAACTGTTCGACAATCCCCGACATCCCTATACCCAGGGATTGCTGCAATCTGTGCCACGGCTGGATACTGCGGGAGATGTCAAGCTGCACAGCATTCCCGGCAACCCGCCCAATCTGCTCCAGCTTCCCGTCGGCTGTGCCTTTGTCGATCGTTGCCAGAAAGGCATACCCGTATGTGAGAAGCAGCACCCCCCCTTGCTGGATATCGATCCCACACACCGTGTCGCCTGCCACTTGGAGAACCTGCCTTGACTTCTCTGCTGCATGTGGATGACCTGAAGATACATTTCAGGCTGAAAGCGGAAGGATTATTCCGCCCGAAACACAGAACCCTGCGAGCAGTGGATGGCATCAGTTTCAATCTGAATACCGGAGAAACACTGGGCATCGTGGGCGAATCCGGCTGTGGCAAGTCTACCCTGGCGCGAGGCATTCTCGGACTCGTACCTGTAACCACCGGCAGTGTCTGGCTGGCAGGTGAAGAGCTCGCCCACCTCAGCCTGGGAGAGCTGAGAAAACGCCGTCAGCACATGCAGATCGTCTTTCAGGATCCACTGGCATCACTCGATCCGCGCATGACCGTCAGCGAGATCATTGCCGAACCGCTGCAGGTGTTCGAACCAGAACTGAGCAAGGACGAACGCAAGCACAAGGTGCAGCGCATCATGGAGCGGGTCGGCTTGCTGCCCAACCAGATCAACCGCTACCCCCATGAGTTTTCCGGTGGTCAGTGTCAACGCATCGGCATCGCTCGTGCACTGATCCTGCAGCCGAAACTGCTTATCTGCGACGAACCGGTGAGCGCCCTGGACGTATCCATACAGGCACAAATCATCAACCTACTCA
>DTXR01000185.1 GCA_012962365.1 Chromatiaceae bacterium
ACTTCACCGCTATTGAAGTGCCTGATGAGACCATTGAGGAAGCATTTTGGCACTCTGTGACGGACCATCTTCGGCATCTCAACCCACCTGTTACAGCAACCCTGTCTAATACTGATGCGTACCTGGATACGTTCTACAAGCATACTGCCAGTGGAACCAAAAGTGATGTTGAGAATTGGCTTCGGGACAACCAAAACCTGACACTTGATAAGCTTTTGCAATATGACAAGGAATACCAGAAATCCCAGATCGAAAAAGCTGTCGCTGCCTTGAACATTCAACTGGTTCAAGACCGGACCACTGTCACAGAGAAAGTCAAAAAACTTGTCGAGATCGCCCGTTCTCGCGGCTATGAAGGCGTGCTTGTCTTTATTGACGAGTTGTACTTACACCTGATTCAAAGCGACGACCATTTCAACCGAGGTACGGCCTTCCTCGGACAGTTGGCGGAAGCCGGTCTAGCTGGAGATCAACCGTTCTGGGTATTCGGAGCGGTGCAGGAAGAAATACAGGCCATCGCACGCCAGGCCGGCAGGAACTATGACACTGAATTGATGGGCAAGCTCTCAGGTCAGTCCGGTCGTTTTCAGTCCATCAACATTCCCGTCACTCAATTTCATCGGATCTACAACCATCGCCTCTTCCGGGAGAATTCGAAGTGCGTCCATAAGCTTGCCGACCTTTTCCGGAATGAAATCCAGCCACATTACCGAGGAACCTTTGCCGAGTTTTTCCGGCGCTACTTCCGGGATCGCGAGCCGGTTACTGATGAGGCAACACACTTCGCGGATGTCTATCCCATGCATCCATTCGCGTTGTACTGCCTGACCGTTATTACAAATCGCGGCGGGCGATCCCGTGGAGCACTTGGATTTGTCCAGGAATTTATCGAACGCCGTCTAAAAGCAGGAAGTGATTGGAAGAATATCGCTGTTTTAGATGATGTTTTCGATTACGAGGACCTGCGAAACAAGATCATTCAGGACGATCCTGAGATGGCCAAGTATTACGGTATGTTTGAGCGCTTCTGTAGCACAGCCCGTGACGAAGTCTTGTCCAGGGCTCCTTACAAGCGCTGGTCAACACAAGATCAGGAATTTGCGAAAACCGCAAGCGAACGGCTTATCAAAGCCCTGATCGTGCTTTCCATGGTCAAGGAGGAATTGGATGTATCCAAGCTCAATGATGCACTGCTGCTGAGGTGGCCTGGCAAAGAAAACGATCCAGCCGGTAGTGACTACGAAACCTCGCGCCTTCTCGAAAAAATTGCTCAAACCTTTTCTCCGCTTCGCCAAAAAGGGAAAAACGACAATCCCACCTTCTTCTTGTCGGTAGAAGGCGATGGCGGCGAGCGTGAAGAACTGCTGGTTGAAGTGGAGCGAGTAGTCAACGGATTCGCTGCCGACATTCAGACAGAAAGCGCCTACCGGTCTCAGCTTGAGCTTTTCTTGCGTTTTCCAGGTAGTCCCCTTGGGGATACTGTGCCTCCTCAACATGGATTCACAACTCAGGTGGAAGTGGAATGGCAGCGAACGCGTCGTTCCGTTGACTATCGATTGGAACCGGTAAAAGCGTTAACCGGCGACCATGCTGTGGCGGGTTTTATCAAAGATGTTCCAGCTAACCGCGCACTGCACTTGGTGATGCTCTATCCGTCCTCCTCGCCTCTTGATGTTGAAATGGATAAGGTACGCCAAGGCAATGCCTGCGCCCTTGTGTGGCTGCC
>DTXR01000186.1 GCA_012962365.1 Chromatiaceae bacterium
CAGTTCATCCAGAGACTTTCCATAATACACCTGTGCCGCCGCCTTGATGCCATAGGAACGATGACCGAGATAGATCTTGTTCAGATACAGTTCGAGGATTTCTTTCTTGCTCAGCTCCTGCTCAATGTGTAATGCCAGAAAGATTTCCCGAATCTTCCGGGTAAAAGTGCGCTTTCTTGTCAGATAATAATTTCTCGCCACCTGCATGGTGATGGTGCTGCCACCCTGACGTTTCTTGCCGGTGAGTACCAGTGTTACGGCAGCGCGTGCAAGTCCTGCGGGGTCGATTCCGTAGTGCCGGAAAAAATTCTGGTCTTCGGCAGCCAGGAAGGCATGAATCAGGTCGTCGGGGATTTCATCATAACTGACGGGGTCGCGCCTTTTTTCACCGTACTGGGCAATGAGCTTGTCATCGGCGCTGAAGACCCGCATGGGTACCTGTAGCTGGATTTGCCGAAGATTGTCTATGGAAGGCAGTTCACTGCGAAAATGCAAATAGGTTCCACCAATGAGCAGGACGCCGAGAGTGGCTCCCAGCAGAAGCAGGATGAACGAGTATTTCAGGATTTTTCCAAACAGGATCATGCGGAAGTGTTCGCGCCAATGGCTAAAAGTAGTAGAGTTTATCTCAGTATTGTGCGTTGTTGCTAAAAAGTAGCATTGACCTTGGAGAGCTGCGGCGCCAAAATCATAGCCCTGTCACGAGGAGTCGGGACATTGATCTCGAATATGTCGGGTTTTCCGCGCAGAGATTCCAGATTGCGATCAAGATCACAATAAATTATAGTGCGAGTAGTAACTTATGTGAAAGAATTAAAGCATTGCTTTCATTTTTTTGTTAGATTTACGACAAGGTTGATTGGAAGACCAAAAGAAGGGGTCTGAATTTAAAGATGTTTGTGGCAACGGGGCATTGCTCATTCATCCAGGCTCATCCTGAATAATAATCAAGGATATTCCGGAATATTGAATAATGAGTTTCTTTAGTGGCAAAAATGCACCCCTGGTGGGACTGGACATCAGTTCCTCGGTGGTAAAACTGCTGGAACTGAGTCGGCAGGGGGGGCGCGGTGGCAGCCGTTATCGTGTCGAAAGTTATGGTGTGGAAATTCTGCCGCCAAATGTCATGGTGGAAGGCAGCATCGTCGATATCGAGGCCGTCGGGCAGGCAATAAAGAAGGTCGTCAAGAAATCAGGTACTCGCGCAAAATCTGCAGCCCTGGCTGTTTCCGGTTCATCTGTCATTACCAAAACCATTTCTGTCGCTGCCTCATTGAATGACAAGGAACTAGAAGCGCAGATCGAAATGGAAGCCGATCAATACGTTCCTTATCCCCTGGAAGAAGTGAATCTGGACTTCGAAGTGCTGGGACCCAGCGAGAAGAATCCACAAATGGTGGATGTGCTATTGGCGGCCTGTCGATCCGAGACAGTGGACGAGCGTGTTGCTGCCGTTGGTCTCGGTGGCCTTGATTGCGAAATCGTGGATGTGGAAGCCTACGCTATGGAGCGCACCTGCAAGGAGCTTGCCGTGGAATGGCCCAATGGTGGAGAAGGGCTTACGGTGGCGCTTCTGGATATTGGCGCAACCACCACGACCCTGAATGCGCTGCACAGCAATACCACGGTTTATACGCGTGAACAGAATTTTGGTGGCAGGCAGCTTACTGAAGAGATTCAGCGCCGCTACGGGCTTTCTTTCGAAGAGGCCGGCATGGCAAAACGCAACGGCGGTCTTCCCGACAGTTATGAAGCCGAAGTGCTCGATCCCTTCAAGGAGGCGGTAGCGCAGCAGGTCAATCGCGCCATTCAGTTTTTTCTCGGCGCCACACCATACAACCATGTCGACCTCATTATCCTGGCTGGCGGCACCTCATCTATCGTGGGGCTCGATGATCTGATCCAGGACAGATTGGGTGTGGATACTATCGTCGCCAACCCCTTCACCAACATGTCCATAGGCTCCCGTGTGGAAGCAGAGGCTCTGAGCAGTGATGCTCCGGCCATGATGATCGCCTGTGGTCTGGCACTGAGGAG
>DTXR01000187.1 GCA_012962365.1 Chromatiaceae bacterium
TCCAGTTCGTGCTTGTCCACCCCACAACCCATGGAGGCATTTCCCTGGGGATCCAGATCAACCAGCAACACACGCTTACGCACCCCTGCCAGCGCAGAAGCGAGGTTTACCGCCGTGGTCGTTTTACCAACGCCGCCCTTCTGGTTGGCGATACTGATGATCCGCACCATTTACTGTCCGTGATCTCTAGTGGAAAGCGACAGTTTACCAGCCTGGACAGCAAGGTGGTAGAAACCAATCTCCTGTCAACTCAGGCTCTCAACAGAGGCGCGTTCCAAGGCATTCGTTCGGACACCATCGTATCAGCCGAATTCGAGATCAGCGTTTCAGCCCGCCCCGGGGATAGCTGCCCTGATTCATCTTCGGAAGACAGGTTATCGTCCAGGCGAACAACGACAACATCACTGTCCGGCAAGGGTATCCCACCAAAAAAGTTACGTAACCTTACTCGCCACCTGCCCACCCCGGCGCCGTCCCAGTACGCCAGCACGCAGGAAACATTCTTTTCCAGTGGCAGATAATGGAAAAGGCCGGTTTCCGGATCAGGCCGGTGAGCGCGAACCACGCCATGCACATCCCTGACCATCAGGTCATCCAGCAGGGGACGCCAGAGCACCCCGTCTGCACTGACCTCCACGACATAACTGTGTCTCAGTAATGCCACGCCCTGAATCAGATAGCCTTTGGGCGTGGCCTTCATATCCAGCACGGAAACCTCCTCCGGCACAGCAGCAACCACCGGCAATCCACCCACCAGTGCGACATGCCCCGCCACGCCGTTTACTCTTGGGGTAATGGTAAGGCTCGCATCCCTACTACCCCTTTCCTCCGGAACACAGCGGAACTTCCTGTACATGCCAGATTTGCTTTGAGAGAGAATCGCCCTGACTCGCAGTGTGCGGCTTTTTTCCGCACAATCGAGGCGGTAGGCATCGAAATCGACCGGCAGGTGCAACACATAGTCCACGCCTTCCCCAGGAATTGCCCCGAGTGACGCTAGCGGCATCTCCGCCGTACCCAGGTGCTTTTCGAATGCACCATTTCCACCGGTGTCCGCCCAAAAGCTGACATTGTGGTAACCGGTAAGACGCACTGATCCTTCCACATGCACGATCGCCACTAGGGCAGTATCCTGCACCAGCCCGATACCGCACAGCCTTTCGTGCGTAACTTCCGTCAGCTCTTGCGGCGTCATTTCATCGGATTGCGTGGAAACACAGACCGTGGTTTCCATGATGTTGCCAAATACCGGCTTCCAGTCAGGCTTCTCCGCGGGCGGCATATCATTCCAGGACAATATCGCCCGAAGCCGCGCTCTGGGTGAGGGAAAAGATCGCGCATCCTCCGGCAACTCCAGAGACACGGCATACTGCCGGTCGGCGAGCGCCACGGCATTGTGCACCTCTACACTGGTGCAGCCCTGGTCTTCCCAGCTCTCGCCCCCATCGAAGGAAAAATAGAAACGCACAAACTCCGGCGCACTGCTGACACGGGTACCTACACCATAACCCGTCGAGCGATACAAACCGATTACTGCAGCCAACTGCCTCTTTTCCGGGCTGTAACCCAGGCATGACAATGCTTCATAATAGGTATTGCAGCTTACGGGAGATCTGACCGGCAAATGGCTAAACGGGGCATTTCCAAAATAGTTGGGATTGCTCTGCAACAGCAGCCGGAACATACGCCGTTCCCGCAACATGGGCTGACTGCCCTGCTCCCCTTGAGGTGAA
>DTXR01000188.1 GCA_012962365.1 Chromatiaceae bacterium
CATCGGCATTTGGAGCGGCCTGGTGAAATATCCGGGTTAGTGGCACAGGAGATCCGTCATTTTTCTACATCGCCGCTCCTGCACATCCTTGCGCTCGCGGTATACCGTACGTCCTGTACATAAAAAAGGCGCCGAAGCGGCGCCTTTTTGCTGCATTGACGAGGGGTATCAGCTGACGTTGGCATCCAAAGAACCGGATTCGTAACGCTTGTACATCTCTTCCAGTGAGATCGGCTTGATCTTTGAAGCATGGCCGGCACAACCGAAAGCCTCAAAACGGGCTTTACAGATACCGGACATGGCTTCGGTAGACGCCTTGAGGAATTTGCGCGGATCGAAGTTTGAGGGGTTCTCATGCATATGCCTGCGAACTGCACCTGTAGAAGCCATGCGCAGATCAGTATCGATATTGACCTTGCGTACGCCGTTCTTGATGCCTTCGACGATTTCTTCCACGGGCACACCATAAGTCTCGCCCATGTCACCACCGAATTCATTGATGATTTTCAGCCATTCCTGAGGAACGGAAGAGGAACCGTGCATAACCAGGTGAGTGTTCGGCAGGCGCGCATGGATTTCGCGGATGCGATCGATGCGCAGCACTTCGCCCGTAGGTGGCTTGGTGAATTTGTATGCACCATGGGAGGTGCCGATGGCAATCGCCAGGGCATCCACATTGGTCTTCTTGACAAAATCGGCCGCCTCATCAGGATCGGTGAGAAGCTGATCCATGTCCAGCTGGTCATCGGAGCCATGGCCATCTTCCTCACCCATCATGCCGGTTTCCAGGGAACCCAGGCAGCCCAGCTCGCCTTCGACGGATACACCGCCGGCGTGAGCCATGTCCACCACGGTCTTGGTGGTATCGACGTTGTACTCGAAAGTTGAGGGGGTTTTCATGTCGGCCATGAGGGAACCGTCCATCATTACGGAGCTGAAACCGGACTGGATGGAGCGCAGGCATACCGCAGGCTCGGAGCCGTGATCCTGATGCATGACGATGGGAATATGAGGATACATCTCGGTCGCAGCGGTATCAGGTGACGCAGGAAGGGCTCGCCGGCGTAGGAGCGTGCACCTGCAGATCCCTGCATGATAACGGGGCTGTCCAGTTCATCGGCAGCCTGCATGATGGCATGCACCTGCTCCATGTTGTTGACGTTGAATGCGGGCATGCCGAAGTCGTGTTCCGCGGCATAGTCCAGTAGTTGACGCATGGAAATCAGAGCCATGATTCTCTCCTTTTCAGGTTATTTTGAATTCACTGATATGGCCGGCATCTGCAACAACTCACCGACCGCTGTATTTCACTCGCACTCAGGGACGAAAACATCCCCGACGCGCACAATCTTCATTACGTTGGTACCCCCTTCCATGCCGGAAAGGTCACCCTTGGTGATGATCACCAGATCACCATCACGCACCGCGCCACGGCGGCG
>DTXR01000189.1 GCA_012962365.1 Chromatiaceae bacterium
GGCTTTTATGTGACCGGCACCGAAAAAGCCGTTTTTCGCCGGTTCATTTTGTTTTTTTAATACCAAACTGGAGGGACACATGTCCGCTAAAGACGTCCTCAAGATGATCAAAGACAACGACGTGAAGTTCGTCGATTTACGTTTCACCGACACCCGCGGCAAGGAACAGCACGTTTCCCTGCCCATCAGCGAAATCGACGAAGACATGTTTGTCGAAGGCAAGATGTTCGATGGTTCATCCATCGCCGGCTGGAAGGGCATCAACGAATCCGACATGATACTCATGCCGGACCCGGGCACAGCCGTACTTGATCCTTTTGCTGACGAGACCATGGTCAATATCCGCTGCGACATTCTTGAGCCCTCCACCATGGAAGGCTACGAGCGTGACCCCCGCTCCGTGGCCAAGCGCGCCGAAGCCTATCTGAAGTCCACAGGCATCGCCGACACCGCCTACTTCGGACCCGAGCCCGAGTTCTTCATCCTCGACGACGTCCGCTGGGGTGCTGACATGTCGGGCGCTTTCTACAAAGTGGATTCCGAGGAAGCCGAGTGGAACACCGAAAAAGTCTACGAGGATGGCAACATCGGCCACCGCCCCGGTCTCAAGGGCGGCTACTTCCCCGTGCCTCCCGTCGACTCCCTGCACGACCTGCGCGCGGCCATGTGCCTTGCCATGGAGGAGATGGGAGTGAAGGTCGAGGTACACCATCACGAGGTGGCCACCGGCGGGCAGTGCGAGATCGGCACCAAGTTCGACACCCTGGTCAAGCGCGCCGACCAGAACCAGATCATGAAGTATGTCATCCAGAACGTGGGCCATGCCTATGGCAAGACCGTCACCTTCATGCCCAAGCCCCTCGTCGGCGACAACGGCTCCGGCATGCATGTGCACCAGTCCTTGGCAAAGGATGGGGAAAACATCTTCGCCGGCGACCAGTACGGCGGCCTGAGCGAAACCGCTCTGTATTACATCGGCGGCATCATCAAGCACGCCCGCGCCCTGAACGCCTTCACCAACGCATCCACCAACAGCTACAAGCGTCTGGTTCCCGGCTTCGAAGCACCGGTCATGCTGGCCTATTCTGCCCGCAACCGTTCCGCTTCCATCCGGATTCCCTGGGTGCCCAGCCCCAAGGGCCGCCGCGTCGAGGTGCGCTTCCCTGATCCTACCGCCAACTCCTACCTGGCCTTCGCCGCCATGATGATGGCCGGCCTGGACGGCATCCAGAACAAAATCCATCCCGGCGACGCCATGGACAAGGATTTATACGACCTGCCAGCCGAAGAAGCCAAAGCCATTCCCACCGTCTGCCACAGCCTGGATCAGGCCTTGGAAGCGCTGGACGCAGATCGGGATTTCCTCAACGCCGGCGGCGTATTCACCAACGATCTCATCGATGCCTACATCGACCTGAAGATGGAAGAA
>DTXR01000190.1 GCA_012962365.1 Chromatiaceae bacterium
AGTCCTTCGACCCGTTCGACAGCATCGGCATCAACGCGGTGTTGAATGACCGGGGACTCGTGTACAGCGCAGGGCTGGCAAATGGTGGCCGGGCGAATTTTTACCTGGGAGAGCTGCTGCAGCATGAGAAAGATGTCGGCCTGCCCCTCTATGTGTCTGGGCATGAGCATGCCCGTTGTCTGACGGCACCGCCAGCCATGGCCAGTGACCAGGGGGTTTTCCTGCGAAAGGAGGCGCTGGGGCGCTATCTGTGGGAAAAATATGAATCCTGGGGCTGGAACCGGCCGGATAATGCGCTGGGCCGCGCCTATGCCTGCTATGATTTTTCCGGAGATGCCAAACAGGCGCTTCAGCGTATGACCGAAGCGGAAATGACCGCTGCCAGAGAGCACGAGCTGGGCGAGTATGAAGCCAGCCAAATGCTTGGTGACGGCTGGAACGACATGCTGCTGGATCTGGCGTTGACGCCGGCAGAACTCATGGCTCGTGCGGTAAAGGATCACATTGCCGATAGTTTGCGCACCCTGCCCATGTTGCTGGAGCGGGGTGAGCCGGCTTCCTTTCATTTTTATGTCGGAAACCTGTCCGGCATGCGGCGTCACCTGTTTCCCCAGCTCGTGGAAGCCTATGAGGTCTGGTATGAAAACAACGATGTATCCGCCCTGAAGCAGGTGATGGAAGAATCCCGCAGCCACTGGCTGGACTTGGCGCGGGACATGATGAAGGTGCATCACCGCCTGGGCGTAGGCAGCGCCGAGACCCTGCGTCGTCTGGTGCTGGAACGCTGTGGTGTCGATTCCTGACAGGAAACATGATGACTGAACGAAAGCGCCTGCTGGCCATTGTGGAATTGGGTGGTTATCCTAATCTGATGCCCCTGTACCAGCGGCTGGGATTTGAGGCGGACTTGGTCACTACACAGCGCAAGGCCAAAGCCTGGCTGAAAAAACAGCGGCCGGATGTGATTGTGGCGGAGTACAACTTCCAGACAGATTTCAGGGATCGCAGCTCCAACCTGGAAACCCTGACCGCCGTGCTGCAACGTTATCCGGGTGTCAGATTACTGGTGTTGTTTCCTCCCGAACACGAGGCCAACTTCCGCAAGTTTCGGGAGCACCATGCGGTGTGGCAGGCAATTCCCTTCCCGGTCACTGAGCAGAAGGTCGAGCAGGTGCTGGCGCTACTCTGATTCTGAAATGCTGCAGCCAAGACGGCGGGCGATGTCCCGGATCTGTTCTTCAGGGGGGTATTCGTCGGGGTGTTGGTTCAGATAATCCCGCCACGGAATGTAGGCTTCCTGTAATCCGGGGTCTGTATTGGCACAGCCCAATACCCGGATAGTGGCATCACCGACACGCCAGGGTCCCTCACCATGCAGCTTTCCCCGGATGAGATGCGCGGCTTCCGCCGGGCCGGACAAATGCCAGAACAGATCCAGATACACCACGCCTTGTGGATGCGGGAACGCACGCGCAATGACTTTCTCGCTTTCAGCAGAAAATCGAATGACGAGGGGTGCAGTGACAGTTTCCAGTTTGGCCATGATTTCAGTAGCGGGCGGCAGGGTCGGTCTCAGGCAGTCGCATGGTAGAGTAAGGGATGTGTTCAATCCCCCATCAATCACGAAAAAAACTATGGTAGCAGATGCGGCCAATGGCTTGACCCGCTGGTATCGCGGGTTGATCTGCTGCCTGATGCTGCTGGCGCCGTCAGCCTGGGCGGTGGATGAGTTGCAGTTGCAGATGCAGCGAATCTCGGGGATCGACTGGACGCTCGATGGCCTCGAGGTGAAGATTGCCGCTGCGCCTGAGGATAGAGCCATTGTTTCGCTTGGTGCCGCTGTGTTGCGGGTCGCCGGGCAGGAGATCAGGCAGATACTGTTGGTCTGTCCAGAAGCCGGGATGGATATGAATCACACCCTGGTTTGCGACAAGGGCAATCTGGAGATCGGCGCTTCCCCGTTCAACGCCGTGACGGGGGGTGTGAGCTGGCAGTATCTGGATGCGAATCACTGGTCACTGAAGCTGGAGGGGTTGCATTTTTCCCGAGCGGGCCTGAAGCTGCAGCTGACCTACGACAGCGGACGGCTGGGCGCGCGCTTCAGCCTGCAAAATTTCAATCTGCAATTATTGCATGCCTGGTTTCCTCCCGGCTGGACCTTCGGCGGCAGCGCCGCAATCGAAGGCGATTGGGTGTTCAAGGACGGAGCGCTGTCCGCTGGCAACGCCCAGATGCGCTTGAAAGATTTTTCCTATTCCAGTGAAGATGGGCTGCAGGTGGGGGAGGCGCTGTCTTTGAGTCTCAAGCTGGAAGATGCGACCTTCAGTAAGGAATGGCAAGGGAAGCTGGGGTTGCAAATCTCGCAGGGCCAGCTTTATGCAGACCCGTTTTTCGTCGAAATCAGTCGGGAGAAGCCGGCGGAGATCGATTTACAGGGCATGCTGGATGCGGATGTCCAAAGGCTGGAGCTCACCAGACTGTCGTTCAACTATGGCGACTGGTTTTCAGGCAAGGGCGCGATGACTGTGCGCCTTTCCGCTCCAGAAGTAAGGGAGCTGGATCTGGCTTTTCAGGTAGCAGATCTGACACAGGCCTATGGTACGCTGGTTCAACCTCTGGTGATCGGCAGCGCCCTGGATGACATGAGCATCACTGGCCGAGCCCATGGGCGGGTGAAGTATTCAGCGGCTGAATTGCAGGGCCTCTCCCTGGCATTGAAGCAGGTGCAACTGGAACAGAATGCCGGGCTGTTCGGGTTGGCGGGATTGGCTGCCGAGATCCAGTGGCAGCGTTCAGAAGGACAGCAGCCTTCGTGGTTGCGCTGGGATAGCGGTCATCTGTTCAAGGTGGATTTTGGAGCGTTGGAGGCGGGGTTCACGGCACATGCCGGCAATATCATCGTGCAACCTTTGACTTTGCCTGTGCTGGATGGACAATTGCGGCTACAGGATCTGCAGCTGAATGGCTTGCTGGATGGAAATCCCGGCTGGCAAGCCCGGGCCGGGCTGAAGGATATTCAGCTGGGCATCCTGAGCCGCTCTTTGGGCTGGCCGGAACTCAGTGGCGGTTTACAGGCCAGCATCCCCCGGTTGCACTATCAGGATGCCCTCCTGAAGATGGATGGCGAACTGCTGGTGGACGTATTTGGCGGCAAAGTCGTGGTGGATGGTCTGCAATTTGAAGATCCGCTAGGCGTGGCGCCGGTGCTGGAAACCAGCGTACGGCTGCTGGATCTGGATCTGGAGCAGGTCACTCAGGTTTTCGACTTTGGTCGTATTCAGGGCAGCCTCGAGGGATATATCCACGACCTTCAACTCGTGGGCTGGCAGGTGACGCAATTTGACGCGAATCTGCAGTCGCCACTGAACGACAGGCGCCCGCATCGAATCAGCCAGCGTGCCATCGACAACCTGACTGAACTGGGCAATGGCGCCAGTGTCAATCTGTCGGCCACCATGCTGCGCTTCTTCGAGGATTTTGCCTATGATCGCCTGGCGTTGAAAATTCGTTTGCACGGTGCGGTCGCCGAATTGGATGGTGTGCCCAACCCAAAGGGCGGTTATTATATCGTGAAAGGTGCCAGGCTCCCGCGTATCGACGTGATCGGACGCAACCACCGGGTGGCCTGGAAAGATATGTTGTCCCGGATCAGGGACATCCGTTTCGATGACATGATCGTGGAGTAGCTCTATGTTGAAGAATCTCAGTTTGCCGGTGCTCAGTCTATTCCTTGGAGCCTGTGTGACCATCAATATCTATTTTCCTGCGGCAGCGGCGGAAGAAGCAGCGCGGGAGATCGTCCGTGATGTGCTGGACGTGAAACAGCCGGGGGAGAAGCAGCAGGAAATACAAGAAAAGGGTGACGACCAGTCAGCCATCGAACAGCCGGGTATGGTCATCCGTATGGCCGGTCATCTGATGGAGATGCTGGTGCCGGAGGTGCATGCAGCCAAGGCAGATATCAATATCGATACGCCCGCCATAGCAAAGTTACGCCGATCCATGCACCAGCGCCAGCGTAGTCTGGCGCCTTTCTATCGCTCCGGCGCCATTGGGTTCGATGAGTCGGGCAGGGTGGCGATGCGTGATCTCAAGGCCGTGGCGCTGAAGGATCGTAACCGTGTGAAAAAACTGGTGGCGGATGAAAACCGTGACCGAGATGCCCTGTACCGGGAGATTGCCCGCGCCAATGGCCACCCCGAATGGGAGGCAGATATCCGCAAGACTTTTTCCCGCATTTGGATAGAGGAGGCACCTGGAGGCTATTGGTACAGGAAAGGCGGCGGTTGGAAGAAAAAATAAGCAGCCTGATTCAGATTCATAACAGGTGCCGCCTCAAACTGTGAGGCGGTTTCGCATGTTGCCAGAGAACTAAAAAAGGCAGCCGAGGCTGCCTTTATTCAACCTGAATCTGTGGGTTCAGAGGGAGTGCAGAGCGCAAGGTATTGATTTGGATAGCGTAATAAAAATCGTAGCCATACTCTCAGGTCTGGTGAGGTTTTTCATATAGCTTG
>DTXR01000191.1 GCA_012962365.1 Chromatiaceae bacterium
CATGGTCGGAACGGAACAGCGGGTTGACGACGATTTGCTTGGTTTCAAAATCATGCAGATCGATGACGGCAATACGGGGATTGGCCTTGTCATTGATGAACAGGTACTTGCCGTTGTAGTCACCCTTGGTTTCGGAAATGGCGGGGTGGTGGGTATCGCCATAGACGATATCCTTGCCTTCGATACGACCCTGGGCCAATACAGCTTTGGACTCATCGTCGAATCCATAACCCTGCCAGGGCTCTGGAGTGAACACGCCGATGTACTTGAGAATGCGCATGGACGGAATACCGTAAACGAGAACCTGTCCACTCTGGCCACCGGAACTGAAGGCCAGATATTCATCACGGCCACCGGTAGGTGTATAGGTTTTTGCTGCCGCCAAGATGTCTTTTTCAGTCAGACCGCGCTTTTTCATCACGTCTTTCAACGTGTCCTGAGACCAGGCTTGGCCTCCGGCAGTCAGTCCCACTGTCAAAGCAACAAGGGAGGCAAGCAAGGGCTTGCGTACTTTCATGTTATTCTCCTTCTGGTAACTACATGATAGCGACCAATCAAGCCGGAATTGTCCAGCCCTTTCGATCAAATTATCGGCCAGCTTTCGCCGGTCATGCTGTCAATTATATAGACCGTGTTAGTGTGTGTCATTTCGCACAACCTTGGTTTGACATAAATCAAAATAGCGCAGGAATTCTCCCGCGAATGAGCCTCAAAATTTTCTTTTATCCATATAAACTGCCCCTTAGGGAAAACTGGCCGGATCAGCGAAACAGTCCCGTGTCCTTTCGCGAGGGGTGGATCATCCGACTGGACGAAAACGGCCGCTCTGGGATAGGGGACTGCGCGCCCTTTCCTGCTTTCGGTACGGAGTCCAGGGAAAACGCCATGCGGTTACTGCAATTCTGCGCAGAGAAATCCTGGGCTGACAGCACGGAACTGCTCGGGGAACTGGAATACCAACGACCGACTTGCCCCAGCGCCTGTTTTGCCCTCGAAACAGCAGCACTGGACCTGGAAAGCCGAAAAGAAAACCTCCCCCTGCGCAAACTGCTGGATGAAAACGCTAGTGAGCAAGTCCGGACCAACGCCTTTTGTGGGTCGATATGCCGCAAAATTATCGAAAATACCACTGAAACCTGCTGCCAAACCATCAAACTAAAGGCCGGAAATCTCAACATCGAACAAGAAATCAGCTGCCTGAAGGAGTTGTGTAAAAAACTGCCACCGCAAACCCGTGTACGCCTGGATGCAAACGGCGCTTGGCAACCGGATGAAGCACGGGCTTTTCTGAATGCCGCAGAAGGGCTGCCCATCGAATCCCTCGAAGAGCCGTTACTCGATCCGGATTTGGAGAGTCTTGCGCTGCTGCAATCAGAAACGTCCGTCACCCTCGCGCTGGATGAATCCCTGATGAAGCTGAATCTGGACGCTGTCCTGTCAAATACTCGCATCCGACGTCTGGTTCTTAAGCCTGCACTCCATGGGGGTCTGCGCTACACCTGCGATCTTGCCAGAAAGGCTGTGGCCGCTGGCAAGGAAACGGTGATCACCACATTGATCGATTCCGCCGTTGGCGTGCATGCTAGCTGTCAGCTCGCTTCCGCCGTCGATGCCTTTTCTCCCGAGCTGGCACACGGCCTGGCAACATCGGGCTGGCTGGTCGAAGATGTTGCAGCCCCTCCTGAGATCAGGGCAGGATATGTACTTCTTTCGGCTGCTCCCGGACTGGGCATAGATGAAACCTTTCAAATATAGCTTCCAGGTTCCCTTCCAGGAACTCGATCCTGCCGGCATCCTGTTTTTCGCCCGCCTGTTCGATCACGCCCACGATGCCTGGGCCGCTCTGATGGCGCAGACAGGGCATTCCCTGAAATCCCTGCTCGAAGCTGGCAACTACCTCATCCCCCTGGCACATGCCGAAGCGGATTACCTGCACCCATTAAAGTTGGACGACTCTATTTGCATCACCGTGACGCCAGAAGCCGTCGGCAACAGCTCCCTGGGTTTTTCCTACAGATTCCACAAAGGCGAAATACTCTGTGCGACAGCCAGAACCACCCATGTATTTGTCGACAGGCAAACCGGGAAACCTGTGCCTGTCCCCAAAAAACTGTGCCGCGAACTCGGGATCCACTCCTCCTGAACAACGCCATCTCAGCCAGGTCATCTGTCTCAAACTACTTGTTTGACCAATGTCACAGCCGACTGCGAGGCTAAGTTACCCGTTCAAAGCCTGCAGTCTGCCTTTCACTTCACCGCGCAGCAGTTTTCCAAGGGCATTTCGCGGCAGACTATTCGTTTTGAAATAGCGTTTGGGCAGAAATGCGCCCTGAAGGTTCCGCCTCGCCCATGCCTGAACCTGATCCGGGTTTGCAGCCCCAACGTATAGGGCTACCAAAGCATCTCCCCACACGCTATCCCGAATTGCGCTCACGGCGACGTCCTCGATCCCAGGGCAGTGCTGCAGCTCCTGCTCCAGCATCCGGGGGTGAATGTTTTCTCCTCCGGTGATCAGCACATCATCCCGCCGGCCGGTTATATGCAACTGTCCCAGATCATCCAGCCATCCGGCATCGCCGGTCATCAGCCACCCTTGTTCATCTGTGAGTTCCGTCCGCCTGCCATCCTCCCTGCGGGCATGAGTGGCTACCGAAGCGCCACGAACACGAATGGCATGCGTTTCCGGACAGATGCTGATCTCGACATGTTCAAGCGGAAATCCTGCACAACCGGGTATCCATTTTTGGGGCGGCGGATAGAGTGTGGCGACCTGGGATGCTGTTTCCGTCAAACCATAGCTGGGGCATACGGGCCAGCGTTGGCGTAACGCTGCCTCGACCAGCGCGGCATCGGCAGCCGCTCCGCCAAGCAGCACGACACGCAAAGACGCCGGCGGATGAAACTGTGGGTCTGTCTCTATCAGTCGAACCAGCATGGCCGGCACAAGGGAAAGATGTGTTGCCCGGTATCGCGCCAGGGCATCGAACATATCGATGGGATTGAAGCGCTCCATCAACACAACCTCAGCCCCAACCTGCGCACAACGCAACAGAATACTCAGACCACCGATATGATGCAGGGGAAGTGAGGCCAGCCAGACATCAGCGGGTGTCAGTTCCAGCCGGCGGCAGGAAGCCAGCACACTGCCAAGCAGATTTTTCCCGGTGAGCTCTACCAGACGTGGCGCGCCCTGGGTACCACTGGTCGCCAACAATATGCGCACAGCGTCAGGAGGAAGGGGCTGTCCCGGACGAGCCGTTTCGGGTAAAAGTTCGAGCTGATCCAGACAGTGATCATCAAACAGCACCAACTGCGCTCCCGCAGCAGACAACAGTTTCTCGCGCTTGCTTTCCGGCAGGGCCGGATCAAAGGGAAAAAACATGCAGCCCATTCTTGGCAGGGCAAACAACAGCAACGTATTCAACCAGGAATACGATGCCGCACTGGCCAGAACCCCGCCCGGCTTCAACCCCATGATCTGCAGGCGGTGGCACAAGGCATTCAGGATGGGCTCCAGCCTTTCCGCAGCGAAGCTTTTTCCCTGAAACCGAACGTGAAAATTCCGGTGAAGACTCAGGATTTTGTCAGAAGGCATTGTCCGTCATGGAGATCACCTGTTTCTTTACTGATTCTCCAGCCATCCCAGAACATACCCTGCAACCTCTTGCGGCCTGTTCAGGGAAAGCAGGGGCACCGACACATCGTGAATCGGCGCTTCATCGACCGCCAAAGCCAGCACCAGATCATCATTGGCGCATAGCAGGGGCTTTTCCAGAGAGGGACGATGGATCTCAATCTTTGGCACCGGCTCATCGCGAAAGCCTTCTACCAACACCAGATCCAGCCCCTTGGTATCCAGTCGCTCCAGCAATTCGAACAGATCAGGTTCCGTCGCACCATCTCCTTCACGTATCCAGGCGGTGCGGTATTTGGAAGCAAGCAATATCTGGCTTGCACCGGCTTTGCGCAACCGATCGCTGTCCTTGCCAGGCTTGTCCATTTCGAAATCATGATGAGAATGTTTTATCAAAGCGAGCTTCACACCTGACTGTCCAAGCAGCGGGATTAGCTGTTCAAGCAGGGTCGTCTTGCCACTTCCCGAAAAGGCAGCAAAACCCAACACCGGCAGGGGAAAATCTGATAAATTCATCTCATCATTCGGTCGCAAAGAAGAAAAAGAACCATATCAAAAACCTACCCATGTGGCACACAATCATTTCCAGATCACCCTGCCCCGCTTTCAACCAAAGAATATCTGTTTGCTATTCTCTGATGCCGAAGGACCGCCTCTATGCCGACTAAAGACAATATCAGTATTGTCAACTACAGCCTTGCGCTTGGTATCCTCTGGAGCATCAGCCTCTCTATCATTGCCATCTGGACTATTTCAGAAGAAAAGAAAAGCACACTCAACCTGGCGGCAGCAGAAGCCCGGGCTTATCTCAACAAGGATCAGGCCTTGCGCCTGTGGGCTACGGAACATGGCCGGATCTACATACCTGCCACCGACAGCTACCCGGCAGACCCGCTCCTTGCCCACATTCCCGAAAGGGATATTGAAACGCCTTCCGGCATTGCGCTGACCCTCATCAATCCGGCGCGCATTATTCGGGAATTGGATAAGAACTATGGTCATTTGTATGGCGTAACCGGCAAGGTCACCAGCTTGGCGCCCCTGGCACAGCAAAACACACCGGACGAGTGGGAAAAGCAAGCACTGCACCGCCTGATGAACGGAGAAAAGGAGGCGTTTGAGCTGACCTATATCAACGGCAGCGAATACCTTCGCCTGATGCAACCGCTGATGACCAAGCCGGGCTGTCTTCTTTGTCATGCAGGACAGGGTTTCGAGATTGGCAAGCCCGGCGGCGGTATCGGCATTGCACTGCCCATGCAACCATTGCGGTCACAGGAAACTAGCGCCATCGTTTCCAAAATATCGATATTGCTCCTCCTCTGGTGCCTTGGCATCTCCAGCCTGATCGTGGGCGCCTGGATCATTTCCCGGCAGATAGCCGTCAGGCAGGCCATGCTGCAAAAACTTCAGCGCAGTGAAAAACGCAAGAGCGCCATATTCGAGACCGCACTCGATGCCATCATCACCATCAACAGGGAAGATCGCATCCTGGAGTTCAACCCCGCCGCCCAGAAGATCTTTGGCTATGCCCGGAACGAAGTCATCGGAAAGAAGATGGCAGAGTTGATCGTTCCCAAATCGCTTCGCCACCAACACTATGAAGGACTGCAGCGGCATCTGATCACCAATCAGGCCACCATTACCGACACCCGAATTGAAACCACCGCCATGCGCTCCGACGGCAGTGAATTTCCCATCGAACTCACTATCACACGCCTCGACGAGGAAGACTCACCGCTGTTTACCGCTTATCTGCGGGACATCACGCTCAATCGCCAGATGGAAAAGCAACTACTGCATCAGGCCAGCCATGACTACCTGACCGGCCTCCTCAACCGCCATAGCTTCGAGCAGTCCCTCCAGCGCCTGCTGGACAATCCGGGGCCTGGCTCTCAACACTGCCTCATGTACATGGATCTGGACAGATTCAAGCTGATCAACGACAGCTGTGGCCATGCCGCTGGTGACGAATTGTTGCGTCAACTCGCTGTTCTCCTTTCTGATGAAACCGGGCCAGATGACATCCTCGGCCGTCTTGGAGGCGATGAATTCGGACTGGTCATCAAGAACCAAACGCCGGAACAGGCATTGCAAATCGGCCGCAAGCTGCTGGAAGACATTCAGGATTTCCGCTTCTATTGGGAAAACAAGATCTTTTCTCTTGGCATGAGCATCGGGCTGGTCAACATTACTGACACGGGGCAAAGCTTGACCGATCTCCTGAGACTGGCCGATGCAGCCTGTTACCGCGCCAAGGAAGAAGGCCGGAACCGTATCATCGTCACCAACCAGTTCGATGGAGACATACTGCAGTACAGGCACGGTGAAATCAACTGGATCAACAGCATCGAATCTGCATTCGACCAGAACCGTTTTCTTCTTTATCAGCAGCCCATCTTTCCTGTTGAGGGTGGAATGGCTGCAAAACCCATGG
>DTXR01000192.1 GCA_012962365.1 Chromatiaceae bacterium
CATGTGCTACTCGGAGTTCAACGACATCATGGAGGCCATTGCCGCCATGGATGCAGACGTGATCACCATCGAGACATCCCGCTCACGCATGGAACTGCTGGACGCCTTCGTGGACTTCGCTTATCCCGCAGAAATCGGCCCCGGCGTCTATGACATCCATTCACCCAATATTCCCAAGACTGCGGACATGGTGGCGTTGCTGGAAAAAGCCCTGGAACGCATCCCCGTGGAGCGTCTGTGGGTCAACCCGGATTGCGGGCTGAAAACCCGTAGCTGGAAGGAGGTGCAACCTGCCCTGCAAAACATGGTGCAGGCTGCAAAGACCCTGCGGGAAAAGCTGCAGGGCAACATGCCCGGCACCAGGACTCAGGCAAGTTAACCCGTAAAGGCTCTCCTCCGAATGGCCCTTACTTGAGTCGATCCTGAATTCGAACAGCTGGCACCGCGAGGACAAAAGCAAAAAGGGACGGAGGGAATAAAAAATAATTCCTCCGTCCCCTTTTCGCTTGGCTGCCCATTATTAATCTTTCAACAAGCCCCGCCTTCGCGGGGGCTTGTTACTTCACGGCCTCAATCAACTTTATATCCTGCCTGAGCATCTCATTGACGAGCTGGGCAACCTCTACGCCCTTTGACTTGGCCCGTTCCTGAAGGTAGTTCTGCACCTCTTCGTCCAGATAGACGGGGAGGTTCAGTCGGGCGTTCTCGCGGAAGAACTTTCCGCGCTCGCCTTTGGAAAAGTCATATTCTTGCTTCATTAAGTCTGCCTCATACTGGCGCTGTTCATGTTTAGTCGCAGGTCTAGCGGAGATGATCCGTACATTGGCCGCGTTGGCGCTGATCTCCATATAAGTATGGACGACCAACAGTAGCTTGCTGTTCTCTGCTTGGCCTATAGTGATCCACCGTTCCTCGGTTTCGCCGTGTTCCTCATCCGGAATCGATATCATCAAAGGATCACGAAATACCGTAACCGTCAAATCAAAGCTGACACCATGCTTGCGCCGATTACTAAAGGCCTTGGCGGCATCCCACTCAAAATGAAACTCAAAGCTTCTCGCCATGCGGTCTATCCGGCTGCCGAGAAGCGGTTGGAATCGTGTTTGAGAATCAGGCTTTCCAGTAGTGCCTTGGCGATCCTCTTCTCTTCCGGCCGGATGCACCGAACCGGATGTGGGGCACCGATGCCACTCAGGTCATGACTCGCAGAGAGGGGACGGCCACAGTATTCGTGGCCATCGACCACTTCGTGGGCGATGTGGTCGGCATCCACGCCGCCCGACCC
>DTXR01000193.1 GCA_012962365.1 Chromatiaceae bacterium
CAACTTAGCGTAGTGTTAAGTTGCCGTTGATTATTTTTGGTGTGACAAAAATAAGTAACTCAGACCGATCATTACGCTTATTCTGGCTTCGAAACAAGTAGCCTAGTACCGGTATATCGGAGAGGAATGGGACACGTGTTGTGCCATTTGAGATTGTTTCTTCGAAGATACCACCTAGAACCACGGTTTGCCCATTGTCAACATTGACGCGTGTTTCTACTTCTCGTGTGTCGATGCTGGGGACGTTATTAAAGACTTGACCGACGCTGTCACGTTTAACATTTAACTCCATGTTGATTCGGTCATCTCTCGTAATATGTGGTGTCACTTCTAGAGAAAGGACTGCTTTCTTGAACGAAGTGCTTGTTGCGCCACTGGAGGATGCTTCCTGGTATGGAATTTCAACACCTTGTTCTATACGTGCTGTGTTTTTGTTGGTGGTCATAATTCTTGGGCTAGCAACAATCTCAGCAGTACTTTCATTTTGTGCGGCTGATAACTCAAGGTCCAGGGCTGTGCCCAGAGGGATCTTGGCCAGAGCTAAACCTAAGGTACCTGCAGGGTTTGCAGCTGGAAGATTAATGGCAAAATCAGTTACGACGCTCAAGTCACCATTGTGCAGATGTCTATCACTGCTACTGAAGCTAACCCCAAGATCACGAGTGAAGTTATCAGAAGCATTAACAATGCGAGCTTCAATAAGCACTTGTCGGACTGCTATATCCAGCGTGTTGATCAACTCACGGATTTCTTCCAGCTTTTCATCAGTATCCTGTACCAGTAAGTTATTGGTACGGGAATCTACTGTGACTGATCCACGTGATGAGAGTAGGGAATTGCTATTACTTCCAGTACGAGAACCTTGTTGAGATGAAAGTAAGCTCGCAATGTCCGCAGCATCAGCGTAGTTTAGTGCGAAAATTTCTGTACGTAATGGAGCCAGTTCCTGTACTTCTTTTTCGGCTTCTAGAACAGCTTTTTCTCGTGCTGCAATTTCCTCTGCCGGTGCAATATAGAGAACGTTTCCTTTTTGACGCTTGTCCAGTCCTTTCGTGTTCAGAATAATATCAAGTGCCTGATCCCACGGAACATTCTTTAGGCGCAAGGTTACATTTCCGGTCACACTATCACTGACCACTACATTAAGTCCGGTAAAGTCAGCAATTAATTGCAGTACTGAACGTACCTCAATATCCTGGAAGTTCAGTGATAGACGC
>DTXR01000194.1 GCA_012962365.1 Chromatiaceae bacterium
AAACGCTGAGCCTGGTGAATGCCGACCTGTATGAAAGAAACCTGGCATTACACACTCTTGCCGAGCGTGCGGAAAGGAAAAACTACCAACTCTTGTACGTGCTGGCGCAGCGCCTTTCGGTAGTCAACGAAGGACACCCCGTCAAGATAGGCAATGTGCCTGTCTCACCCCGTCAGATGGCGGAAATATTTGCCCGCTGCGTAGATCGTCTCAGTATTGAAAATGATGCGCTGTTGGTTCTGTACACCTTATATGACAAATATGTATTGTCCGAGCTGGGCGAACTGCATGAAGAGCTGAATGAAAAACTGAAAGAAGCCGGCATCCTGCCTAACCTGAAGTACAAAGCCAAGATCAACCCAGGTGCCGCCACAGCCGATCAAACCGAAAAAGGAAAAGAAAAAGAAAAGGAAGCCCAGCACGAGCAAACCACTGAAGAATTGGGAGAAGAAACGCTTTCACGGATCCATGACCTGCTCATGGCCAAGCGTGCGTTGCAGCGCAAGAAAAAACCCCTCCCTCCTGGAGTACAAGCTGCTTCTACCCAGGAAGTGGTCAACGTCACCAATAATATCATTCACCGTGAGGACACTTCTTTCCCCGAGCCCGTACAACTGGGCAAAACGGTCACAAGAGAATCCGTGAATGCTCAAGTTCTTTCGCAAGTCCAACGGGCCATGGAGGATCAGCGTACCGCATTGAAAGAGACCATCGGTAACGACCGGCTGCTGGACGAACAGGAAAACATCATCGACCTGGCTGGCATGCTGTTTGAACGCATGCTCGATGATGAGCGTATTCCTGATGTTACCAAGGCTCTGCTGGGACATTTGCACACACCCTATATCAAGATCGGCCTGCTCAGTCCCAAACTGTTTTCTTCCAAGGATCACCCTGCCCGCATTTTCCTCGACCAGGCGGTAGAGGCCGCCGCTCTGTGGATGAACGAGGCTGACCTGGATGAAGGCATCTACCCCTTCCTGAAAGACATTGTATTCCGTATTGTCCGGTTGAGACATCAGGAGAACGATGAATTCAGGGAGTTTTCCGAACTGCTCAAGGACGAAATCGGCCGTCTGGAAGAGAAATTCAGCATCCTGGAAAAACACAGCAAGGAAGCCGAACAGGGACAGGAACTGATGTCCCGGGCCAAAGCCATGGCCAGATCTGCGGCGGAAAATATCTTCGACGGAAAGTTGATGCCAGATTATAGCGCCCACTTTATTGAACAGGTCTGGATCGACTACCTTACGCTGTTGCGTCTGCGCGAAGGTATCGACAAAGACACTCCGGCTTGGGATGAAGCGCTGGATCTGGGGCGATATCTGCTTAGCATAAGTCAGGAAATTCTGGACAATACCGTTCAGCAGACACAACTGGACACCCTTGCAGAACAGCTATGGACCCAGGTAGCCGGTTTGTTGCCCCATAAGAGCAAGGATATCGAACGTTTCGTTCAGGCGTTGGAAGAGAAGCCAAGGGAAACCATCACGCTGAATCTTTCCAGCAAGCCTGCCAAGACGAAGCCCAAGCTCAGCAAGAAAACACTGGAAGTCTACAACATACTGAGAGCGTTGCCGGAAAATACGGTGTTCGAGTTCGACTTGCGCAGCGGCAAGAGCTATCGCGCCAGGCTCTCCTGGTACAACCATTTTTCAGATCGTTTCCTTTTTGTAAACAACCGCGGAAAGAAAACATCCTTGATGGATATCGCTGATCTCGCCGATGAATTAGTCAAAGGAAATGTTGCCTATTACGAGGACATCAAGACCTCTTTCTGGGAAAGGGCCATGACTGCGATAAAGACGATCCTCGAACGCCCGCCCCAAACAGCGACTTAAACCAAGAGGCACCAACGTGCATAAAAGAGCACATGAACGCTTTTCTCCCCGCTCTACCATACAGGCGGTCAACACGCTGGATGGAAGAGCACTCGGAGTCCTTGTCAATATTTCCAGCTCCGGATTCATGTTGATTTCAGAAGAAGATCACCCGACACCTGGCAGCATTCACCAACTTCAGATCGTGGACCTGGGCAATCAGGAGCTGTCGATTTCATTGGGGGCCACCTGTCTGTGGCAGGAAGAAGCCAGTGCATCAAACAGCTACTGGTCCGGATTCCAGATCATCGATATATCGGACAACAACAGGGAGCAGCTGATTCGTTATCTCAAGACGCTCAACGCATAGAAACCGCTCTACTCAACAGCTGGCATGACCTTACATCATCCTGAATCCGTGGGTTCAGAGGGAGTGCAGAGTGCAAGATATTGATCTTGGATAGCGTAATGAAAA
>DTXR01000195.1 GCA_012962365.1 Chromatiaceae bacterium
CCTCAGTCCGGCAAACCGCTCACCAGACCACCAGCGCTCTGGTAGTGGCCGGAAGTCATACCAGTTTCGCTCCAGCACACTCAGCAAGGCTTCATTGATTGCAATCAGATCCTCGTGTTCCCAGAAGCCCCGGGCATTGATGTCCGGCTGCGCCTGCAACAGATTCTCGCCCACGTCGGCGCCAAGCAGGTTCAATACCCTGGTCAATACCGAGGTTCCACTGCGGTGCATACCCAGCACCAGGATCAATGTCCGGCCTTCAGGCATAATGGGACAGCTCCCCCACCAGAGCAGAATTGGTTGAAATCAGGTAAGCTTCGCACATATATCCAGGATGATACGTGTTTTCGCCCTCCAGATGAATCATGAATGACAAAGTAAGCCACAACTATTCCTTCAGTTACAATCTCACGCCCGCGCCCGCGGCGGAAAAGGAAGACGAACTCATTGCTTTCGATGACTGTCTGGAATTTCCCTTGCCGGGCCAGCGGGTACTGATTCGCAGCAAACACAGTGACAAACAGGCCATCGTCACCCAGGATGTCGCCTATTCCCTGCGTCTACGCCAGACTTTCCGCAGCTTGCCCGAACACATACTGCACGTGGCGCAGCACATTCCTGAGTTGGCCGAAGAACCCCAGGACATACGCCAGGTACTGCAAAGTATTCGCCAGGCGGGGCTGATGCTCTCTGCGCGTGACAAGGCGCAAAGCCTGCGCCCGGCAGCTGAGTTTCAGCCCGTCGCCCAGTCACTGTGCTTCTGCATCCTCACCTGTGATCGCAGCGCATCCCTTTCCCGGTTGCTGGACAGCATGGCCACCACCCACAGCTTTGATGCAAATAATCGTTACTATGTCATCGATGATTCCCGGGAACAGCGCAACCGCGAACATAACCGGCAACTGTGCAGGAAATTTTCGGCCGCGCAGAACCTGGATTTGAAGTATTTCGGTACAGAAGCACAAGACCAGCTGCTGATGCAGCTGAAAACCACATTGCCCGAACATGCCAAGGGCCTGGATTTTCTGCTGGGACGCTATCCGGACGACCCCACGATTGCCTCTTATGGTCGCAGCCGCAACTGGGGGCTATTACTGGGCGCCGGGCGCAAGCTGCTCCTGATCGACGACGACATCCTGTTTCAGCGTGTCGAGCCACCACAGCCTGGCGTCGGGATCAACTTCAGCTCCCAATCCCGCGGCGCAGCATTCTTCCGTTCGGATGATGAATGGCGGGCGCTGTATAACACGGACACGGCAGACCCCAGTGCCAATGCTCTGACCACGGTGCTTGGCACAAGCCTGGAAGAATCGCTCCAGCTCTTTGCCATCGATGCATTGTCACAAAACGCCTTGCGTGATCTGCTTC
>DTXR01000196.1 GCA_012962365.1 Chromatiaceae bacterium
GATAATTCTGTCGATGGCTGCCACGGTCATTAAAGTGCCGGGGAAGATTTGATCCCAATGGCTGAATGGTTGGTTTGAAGTGATGATCAGACTGCCGCTTTCGTAACGATGGGCTATAAACTCGAACAACACCTGAGTCTCTGAATCAGTCTTTTTGACGTAGCCAATATCGTCAATAATCAATACCCGATATTTATCGAGCTTGCGCTTCGATGACGAGGTGCTCGCCTGGGTGTCCCAGGCCCTGCGTGTCAGCCACGGTGACGAGAAGCAGCACCACGAGGATGCGGTCCGGCGGATTCAGGTCGAGTACGACCGTCTGCAGAACCGCATCGACGCCATGTACGTCGACAAGCTCGACGGGCGCATCGAAACCGACTTCTTCGACCGCAAGGCCTCTGAGTGGCGTGAAGAGCAAGGGAAGTGCCTAGCACTGATCCGCGAACACCAGGACACAAACCAGACCTACCTCGACGAGGGCATCCGCCTGCTCTAACTCGCGCAAAAGGCCGGTACGCTGTTCCGCAAGCAGTCCCCGGCCGAAAAACGCCGGCTGCTGGGTTTCGTACTATCGAACTGCACCTGGAAGGACGGTCAGCTCACGGCCGTATACCGCCAACCGTTTGACCTGCTTGCAAAAAATGTGATCGCGCTGGAAAGCAAAAAGCCGGCTGAGCGCGCTCGAACCGGCATTTCTGAAAATTGGCTCCGCCAGCTGGGCTCGAACCAGCGACAAACGGATTAACAGTCCGTTGCTCTACCAACTGAGCTATGGCGGAATAGTAGAGGCGCGTATGTTAATGGTGCGGGCCTTGCAGGTCAATAGGTGAAGTGCAATTTTTACGACTCTTTTATCAGCCCCCGCAGAACCATGTCGGTGTGGCTGACGATACCAATGATCTTGCGATTCTCCACCACCGGCGCCCGGCTGACATTGAACCGTTCGAACAGCCTGGCGCAGTAGCGTATGTCCATTTCCGGGTCGATGGAAATGACGGGCTTGCTCATGATTTCGTAGATATTTACCCGTTCGGGAGAGCGGTCCAGCGCCAACACCTCGCGGGAGATATCGGACAGCATCACCATGCCGTATTCATCATATTCCTGCCGTTTGTCCACGATCAGGCATTTTGTTTCCACGTGATGCATCTGCTGCAGGGCTTCCGCAACCGTTGCCATGCCATTTACCATGTCATAGTGGTTTTTCATGACTTCCCTCACACGAATCAGTTTTCGTTCTGTCATACTTCCTCCTGCACTTTTTCTTTCAATACATTGAGTTGCTGGCTGATGCCCACGGCGTCCTGCACGTCGATCTGAAAAGCGATGCCCGTGCCTGGTTTGGCTTCAAATTCGCCGACTTCCGCGATGGTTTCCAGGATCTCCCTGGCCATATGTTCCTCGACGAGAAACATCAGCACATCGCGCTGGGTCTCCAGTGACAGACCGAAAAAGGTCTTACTGGCTTTCAACCCTTCACCGCGGGCATTGTTGATGACTGTGGCGCCGGTGGCACCAGCTTTTCGGGCGGCCTTCATAACGGGTTCGGTCTTGTGGTCCTCTACAAAGGCAACGATGAGTTTAAAGTGCATGTCGGTTCTCCAGAGAGGGTGAGAGTTTTCTGCCTGCCCGCCAGCGAGCGATCTGCGCATGGGCCATGACGGTCATCATGGGAAACAGGCTGGCGAATGCGATGAGGCCGAAACCGTCGATGAGGACGCTGCGGCCGGGAATGGTGTGGGCAAGCCCCAGACCCAGGGCGGCCACCAGGGGTACGGTGACTGTCGACGTTGTGACACCGCCGGAATCGTAGGCCAGGGCAATGATCATGCGCGGTGCGAAGATTGTTTGCATCACCACGATGAGATAACCGCTGATGATGAACCAGTGCAGGGGGTAACCCGTGACGATTCTCCAGGTACCCAGAACGAGGCCCATGGCGACGCCCAGTGCCACGGCAGTGCGCAACCCCCAGATACCGATGGCGCCGCCGGATACCTCATTCGCCTTGATCGCAACGGCCAGCAATGCGGGTTCGGCTACCGTGGTGGAAAAGCCAATGGCAAAAGCGAAAGCGTACACCCAGTAATAATCAGACCAGTGAATATCTTCAGGATCGATGATGTTCAGAAAGGCGGGGTCGGTGAGTTGCGCGGCCATGGTTTTGCCCAGGGGGAACAGGGCCAGTTCCAGCCCTTCCAAGAAAAAGGCCAGGCCAATCAGGACATAGATGAAACCCAGCAGCACTTTTTTCAGATTTGGAACCGAGCGTTTCAGATAAAGAAATTGAAAGCTGAAAATGATCACGGCAATGGGCAGCACATCGAGAACTGTGCTCAAGCCCGTATGCATCAATCCGCTCAGTACGTTCAATGGACGATCATCCCGTAGACCATGACAAACATGATGGGTGTGAGGGAAGCTAAGGCGATGAGTCCAAATCCGTCGATCATGGGGTTGCGCCCCTTGATGGAAGAAGCAAGGCCCACCCCAAGAGCAGTTACCAGGGGTACGGTGATAGTGGAAGTCGTGACCCCGCCAGAGTCATACGCGATGCCAATGATCTCTTGGGGAGCAAATTCGGTGATGATAATGATGCAAATATAGCCACCAATGATCAGCCAGTGTATAGGCCAGCCCTTGACGATACGGATTACGCCGAGCACGATGGCCAGCCCTACCGACAGGGCTACCGTGTAACGTAGCCCCAGAGCATATTGTTCCATGGATTCCGTTGATGAAGGAATGAGCTTGCCCGCAGCTGCAATTTTCGATGCCTCTTCGGCAATTGCGATGAGGGCTGGCTCGGCAACCGTGGTGCCGAAGCCCAGGCAAAAAGCAAACAGCAGCAGCCACAATACACTGCCTTTACGGGCAAATGATTGGGCCATGGACTGTCCAATGGGAAACAAACCCATTTCCAGGCCTTTGACGAACAGACTCAGCCCGATGACGATGAACAGGACACCGAGCAGCAGGTCCAGCAGATTGGGCAGGGGTTGGCGAATCACCAGCAGTTGAAATACGGCCACCACCAGCACAATGGGCATCAAATCCCGGAAGCTGTCCAGCAACGGTTGTACAGATTTTGGGATGCGTATGGCTTGCATGGAAAAAGCATAACAAAAAAACCCGGCATTTGCCGGGTTCCTTCGAGAGAAGTGCAAAATCTTCAGCCTTTGGCCAAATCCCGTAATACATATTGCAGGATACCGCCGTGCTGGTAGTACTCCCATTCATTGGGGGTGTCGATGCGCACCCGGGCGGTAAAGATGGTCTGATGACCGCCTTCCGCGGTGGCGGTGACGGTTGCCTCTTTGGGGTTGCCGTCGGTCAGTCCGGTAATGGAATAGAGTTCCTTGCCGGACAGTCCCAGGGTCTGCGGTGTTTCCCCATCCCGGAACTGCAGGGGCAGGATGCCCATGCACACCAGGTTGGTGCGGTGAATACGCTCGTAGGATTCGGCGATGACCGCACGCACCCCCAGAAGCTTGGGACCCTTGGCCGCCCAATCCCGCGATGAGCCAGAGCCGTATTCCTTGCCCGCGATGACGATGGCCGGGGTATTAGAGGCTTGATATTTCATTGCGGCATCGTAGATGGGCATCTGTTCGCCGTCGGGCAGGTACAGGGTGACACCGCCCTCGGTGCCGGGGGCGAGGAGGTTGCGCAGGCGGATGTTGGCGAAGGTGCCGC
>DTXR01000197.1 GCA_012962365.1 Chromatiaceae bacterium
CCTGTTCTTGCTCCATCCAGTCCATGGTGGCCGCGCCATCGTGCACTTCACCAATCTTGTGAGAAACGCCGGTGTAATACAGCACACGCTCAGTAGTGGTGGTCTTTCCCGCGTCGATATGAGCCATGATGCCCACATTGCGGTATCTGTTGATTGGTGTGCTACGTGCCACGGTTATGTCCGTCCTGAAAAAATAAAACTGTAAAAGAGCTTAAAGTATGAAAATTCTTACCAGCGGTAGTGCGAGAAGGCCTTGTTGGCCTCGGCCATGCGATGGGTATCTTCTTTCTTCTTCACCGCAGTACCGCGGGAATCGGAAGCATCCATCAGCTCGCCGGCGAGACGATCCGCCATGGACTTCTCACTGCGCTTGCGTGCGGCCTCGATAAGCCAGCGCATGGCCAGCGCATTGCGACGCAGGGGGCGCACTTCAACAGGTACCTGGTAAGTAGCACCACCCACACGACGGGACTTGACCTCCACCACGGGGCGCACGTTTTCCAGCGCCTGCTCCAGAGACTCCAGAGGATCTCCGCCTTTCTTTTCGGCGATCTGATCCAGCGCACCGTACAGCACACGCTCGGCAACAGACTTCTTTCCATCGACCATCACCATATTGATGAACTTGGCCAGGGTCAGACTTCCAAATTTGGGGTCCGGTAATATCTCGCGGCGTGCCGCTACTCTTCTTCTTGCCATGACGCTCTACTCTGTAATCCTGTGGTTAAATGCAATCAGCGCTGAGATCAGCCTTTTGGACGCTTGGCGCCGTATTTGGAACGACCCTGACGGCGTGACTCCACACCGGAGGTATCCAATGCGCCGCGAACGACGTGATAACGCACACCAGGCAAGTCCTTTAAGTGTTGCTGCCCGCATGATGGCTCCAGCATGTGTATCCTGGTAATGTTTTCGCAGCAAAGCCGTTGAACCTGTTACATTAAGGGATGTGCATGAAAACAATGGTTGGCTCTCGGATTCAACAACGTGGAAAACCGGTATAATTAGCATTTTTGACCATAACGATTA
>DTXR01000198.1 GCA_012962365.1 Chromatiaceae bacterium
AAAGGGAATCAAACATGTGTTTGAGATGAAAAAATCATAAATTTCCTGACTGCTCGCGTCTTGCACTTACAAATTGATCCCAAGGATGATTCGTTGTTGTGGGCAGTGAAAAATTCAGTTTTGAGACATTATTCCCCCTGCTCGTGCCAGCTTATTATTATACTACATAAATGAACCTAAGTTTGAGCACGCCTTGGCAATAAAGGTTTGGCCAGGCCAGATGTTACTGAAGATGATGTTTTTTTACTCTTAATTTCAGATTGGCATTGTTTCGATGGTTAAATGCACATTTTTCTCGGGAGTGAGTCATATTGAAAGTACATACAGTTTTTGCGTTGTAAGGTTATCGAATGCTAACTGATGATGAAAGGAAAAGAATATGCATTTTGTAGCCACTGTGATCGTTGGATTTTTGGTTTTGCTGATCTCAAAAGATGCAGTAGGTGCCGTTGTTGATTGTGCAAATGAAATTGCAACAGGAATACCAGAAACTGAGTGTAATGCGCTGGTATTTTTATACGATGCCACTGAAGGTGACAACTGGACGCATCAGTCGAACTGGAAAACGGACAGCCCCGTGGCTGATTGGTATGGGGTTGCAATATCCTCTGGGCATGTTACAGAAATTGATCTCCATGACAATCATCTGGTTGGCAGCCTCCCTGCTGAGTTGGAGTTCTTGCCGGAACTGAAGATACTGAACCTGAAATTAAATCAGCTGACCGGGGGTATTCCAGCTGAGTTGGGAAATCTGAAAAAAATGGAATGGATGGATATTTCCCAGAATTCATTGAGTGGCTCTGTTCCCCCGGAATTGGGTGAGATGTCGAGCATGTTTGTGCTGGCTTTGGGTAAAAATAATTTGAGCGGAACAATTCCATCGGAACTTGGTTCTCTTGGTATGCTGAATACTTTGTATTTGCATGAAAACCAGCTTTCGGGGTGGATTCCCTCACAATTAGGAGACCTGCAATCGCTCTATGCGCTGTGGTTGAATGAAAACAGACTGACAGGTCCTGTACCGTCAGAGCTTGCGAATATTAATGATCTTGCTGTTCTCAAAATCAACGGAAACCGGATTACTGGCAATATTCCCTCAGAATTGGGAAACCTGGAGCATCTTGAGCAGTTTCGATTCGATCACAATGATCTCGAGGGGGATCTCCCTGATACTTTGGCTAACCTCAAGCCTGCGGATTTGATTTTTTTTGTGGATGATAACCATTTGAATGCGGACGCAGCAGGAAATGCCCTTATTCCGCTTTCCCTACAATCCTGGTTCAACGAAATTGATCCTGGAAACAGGAAAATACACAACCAAACCCTGCGGCCTCAAGCGGGGGTAATAATCGCGCCGGTGTCGGATCTGGTTACTACAGAGGCTGGGGGAGAAGATGCTTTTGATGTGGTTTTGAACTGGATGCCAGCCAATACTGTTGAGGTTGAATTTACTAGCTCAGATACGACAGAGGGGAGTGTAGATCCTAGCCTCCTTATTTTTACACCGGATGATTGGAATATTGAACAAAAGGTCATTGTCAAAGGACGAGATGATGATGTGGTAGATGGTAATGCGAGCTATTTTATCGATTCGACCGTTACCAGTGGTGACGCTGCCTACAATGGAATCTCGACGGAGAGTGTGGAAGTGTCGAACATCGACAACGATCGGTATAGTGTCGTGGTGTCTCCTGTTAGTGGGCTGGTAACGACAGAAGATGGCGGTAAAGCTGTTTTCCGGGTGTTCTTGAGCCAACAGCCGTCTGCAGATGTCAGAGTGGGACTTGTGAGTACGGATGTGAGTGAAGGTGCCGCGGACTCCGACTCACTGGTGTTCACGGCCGGCAATTGGAATACTCCCCAAATCGTGACCATTACAGGCATGAATGATGATCAGGTGGATGGTAACCAGCAGTATACGATACAGACATCGATAACAAGTGATGATCCTAACTACGATGGCATCGAAAGTGCCAACGTCAGTGTGACAAACATTGATAATGATGCGGCGGGGATCAGCATTTCTCCAAATGATGGACTTGTGACAACTGAGGATGGCGGTAAAGCCAGTTTCCGTGTACGTCTGAATACGAAGCCTACGGAAACGGTAAGAATTGAATTCAGCAATACGAAGGCAGTTGAGGCCACTGTGTCGCCGGATATACTGTTTTTCGATGTTGACAACTGGTTTGAATTGCAAACCGTTACACTTACTGGAAAAGATGATGGTGTTTACGATGGCAATCAGGAGTACTCAATAACTTCTGTCGTCAGCAGCAATGATGCGAACTATGACGGACTGCCCACTGCGAATGTTAATGCGGTTAACATCGATACCACAGCACCAAGTATTCAGGTTTTTCCCGTCAATGATTTGGTTACCAATGAGGATGGCGGTGTGGCGAAGTTCAGGATAGTCGTCAGTACTGAACCAACGGCCGATGTGATGTTCGAGTTGCGCAGCAGCGATGAACAGGAAGGAGTTGTGCAGCCCGGAACGATCGTGTTCAATGCACAGAACTGGAGGAACCCCGTTGAAGTAACAATTACCGGCCAGGATGATGACGCGTATGACCACGACCAACGCTATTGGGTTCGTACCGGTGTGACAACTAGTCTCGATCAAGACTACGACAGTATTGATCTTCCAGACGTGTCTGTAACGAATCAGGATAATGAAAGCTGCAGTAGTCCCCCGGATCATGTGTCCATAGAGTTTTCGAGTTTTGCTTCATCGCCTGAGCCTTATATATGCAGAGCAGTTACAGAGCTGGCCAGCCCTGCGGGGACAAAACCCTTAGAGATAGAACAAGGCGCAGAAGTGCACATGTATTCTCCTGTGGTTATTCTGAATAGCCTGTTTAAGGTTGAAGTCGGAGGCGTTCTGAAGATAGCCGATACGCAATGAAGCGTGAGGAGTGTTGTTGATAGAGAGAGTGGGTGGCGGAAACTATTCTTTTATTGCCATTGCTACAGTGTAGCTCTTGCCCTGTTTGAGCTTCTTGTGGTTGCCGAACACTTCCTTGAAGCTGCGGGCGATGAACTGACGCAGGCCGGTGATGACAACAACGTAGAAGCGTCCGCCCGGTTCCAGCCTGTCCTTGATATCGTTGAAGAACAGGTAGTAGTGTTCCTTGCCGGTCTTGGCGGGAAGATTGGTGACTGCCAGGGTGAAAGTCCGGTTCCTGGGTACCTGATCCAGTCCGTTGCTGAGTAATACTTCCGCATTGTCGATGCCATTGAGTTCGGCGTTCCTGCGCGCATAGTCCACGGCCACGAAATCCTTGTCCACCAGTGTGCAATGCCCTTGTGGTGCGCTTTTGGCGATTGCCAGCCCCAGAGGTCCGTAACCGCAGCCCAGGTCGATAGCTTGTTCGTCAGGTTTCACTTCCAGGTGCTTGAGCAACAGATGGGTGCCGGCATCGATGGCCTTCGGAGAGAACAGCCCCCAGGTAGTGTGAAAAGCCATAGGATGTCCCAACAGTTCGTCGCGGATGACGAGATCCTTTCTAAGTTCGTCCAGGTTCAGGTTCTTGTTATTCATGTGCGGTTTCCGCAGACGGGGCAATGGGGGTCGGCATTGAGTTTCAGGCTGCGCAGCTGCATCTCCAGGGCGTCCACCAGCAGCAGCCGGCCGCTGAGTGTTTCCCCCGCGCCAGTGATGAGCTTGATGGCTTCGGTGGCCTGGAGGCTGCCGATGATGCCTGCGACAGGGGCGAGGATGCCGTTGGCGCTGCAGCGGCTGTCCAGTTCGCCGCTGTCGCCGTACAGGCAGTGGTAGCAGGGTGCGCCGGGACGGTCGTTGAATACCGAAACCTGACCTTCCCAGCGAATGGCAGAACCGGATACCAGCGGCACATGCTGTTCGACGCTGGCGCGGTTGATGGCGAAGCGGCTGGCGAAGTTGTCGGTGCAGTCGATGATCACATCACAGTTGCCGACGGCCTTCCCAATGGCTTCATCGTCCATTTTCGTGGCGATCAGCTGTACCTCGCAATCTGGGTTGAGTCGTTGCAGCATGTCCCGTGCTGAAGTCGTCTTCGGGTTGCCGATCTGCGCCCTGCTGTGGATGATCTGACGCTGCAAGTTGCTCAGATCCACCTCATCGTAGTCTGCGAGAATCAGCCTGCCCACGCCGGCAACAGCCAGGTACATGGCCACGGGAGAGCCAAGGCCGCCCAGTCCGATGATGAGCGCGGTGGCATCGAGCAGCTTCTCCTGTCCTCGCACGTCGATGTGCGGCAGCATGATCTGGCGGCTGTACTGCAGGAGTTGATCGTCGTTCATGGGGTGCGAGAATAACATCCGAGAGTGACCCTGTCTCTGTGCTCCAGATCCCTGACGGTCTTGATGTTGTCGAATCCGGCATCTTCGAACAACTGCTGCAGGGGAAGCGCCTGATCCAACCCGTGCTCTACGAGCAGCCAGCCGCCGGGAGCCAGGTGATCGGACGCAGCCCCGATGATCCTGCGTAGGTCATCCAGGCCATCGGTGCCTGCGGTGAGGGCGGTTACGGGCTCATGGGGCAAACCGTTTTCGAGCAGGTGAGGATCGTTTTCCGCGACATAGGGTGGATTGCTGAGGATCAGGTCGTAGCGCCTGTGCGTGTCCAGTGAGTCGAACCAATGGCTGTGGAGGAATTGGATGTTGCCAAGTTTGTGTCGCCTGGCATTTTCTGTTGCGACTTCAAGCGCTGCGCCGCTGATATCGGTGGCTGTGATCTGCCATTGTGGGCGCTCACTGGCCAGGGCCAGGGCGATGGCGCCGCTGCCGGTGCCCAGATCCAGTACTTTCGCCGTTTCTTGTGAATGCAGAGCCAGGGCAGTTTCAACCAGCAGCTCCGTTTCCGGGCGGGGAATGAGCGTGGCTGGCGTGACCTGCAGATCCAGCGACCAGAACTCCTTATGGCCGGTCAGGTAGGCGAGGGGTTCACCGCTCAGGCGTCGTTGCAGCAGGCTTTTATATTGCTTCTGCTTATTCGCATCAAGCCGGTATTCAGGCCAGGCATACAGCCAGCTGCGATCCCTGCCAAGAACATGGGCGAGGAGCAGCGGGCCATCTGCGGCGGCTTCTGTGCCCAGCTCGGCTGCAGCGGACAGCAACTGCTTTACACTGCTCACGCGGCGGACAGTTCGGCCAGCTGCTCTGCCTGGTATTCCTGCATAAGGGGGTCGATGACCTGATCCAGCGATCCGGCCATGATTTCATCCAGCTTGTACAGGGTGAGGTTGATGCGGTGGTCGGTAACGCGGTTCTGCGGGAAGTTGTAGGTGCGGATGCGCTCGGACCGATCGCCGCTGCCAACCTGCAGCTTGCGGTCGGCGGCGAGGGCCTGGCTTTGTTGCTCTTGGGCGGAGGACAACAATTTTGCCTGCAGCAGGGACAGGGCGCGGGCCTTATTCTTGTGCTGGGATCGCTCGTCCTGGCATTCCACGACGATGCCTGATGGCAGGTGAGTGATGCGCACGGCGGAATCGGTTTTGTTGACATGCTGGCCGCCCGCGCCGGATGCACGGTAGGTGTCGATGCGCAGATCGCCGGTGTCGACCTGGATGTCGTCGATGTCATCAGCTTCGGGCAGGATGGCGACCGTGCAGGCCGAGGTATGGATGCGGCCCTGTGATTCGGTCTCCGGTACCCGCTGTACGCGATGGGCGCCAGACTCGAATTTGAGCCGGGAATACACGCCCTGGCCGGTGATGCGCACCACCACTTCCTTGTAACCGCCGTGCTCACCGGGGCTTTCACTGATCATCTCGGTGTGCCAGCCTTGGTTTTCGGCGTAGCGCAGATAGGCCTTGAGCAGGTCGCCGGCAAACAACGCGGCTTCGGCGCCGCCGGTACCTGCGCGGATCTCCAGAAAAATGTTGCGCGCATCATTGGGGTCTTTGGGGAGCAGCAATTTCTGGAGTTCAGGCTCCAGTGCCTGTTGTTCGGTTTGAGCTTCCTGCAGGGATTCCTGCGCCAGTTCTGCCATTTCGGGATCAGCCAGCATCTCGTTGGCGCTGCTGATTTCGTCTTCCGTTTGCAGGTAACGCTGGTAGCAATCCACCACAGGTTCGAGCTGGGCATATTCCTGGCTGAGGCTGCGAAAGCGGTTCTGGTTGCCCTGTACCTCGGGATCGGAGAGCAAGCCGGTGATTTCCTCGAAGCGATCCTGGATTTGTTCGAGTTTACTGCGAATGCTGGCCTTCATTTATCGAGCTGAAATAGGGTCGTGGCGGCTTCGAGCAGTTCCTGATGGCCGCAAGAGCCTGCTTCCCGGAGCTGGGAACTGGGCGTGTGCAACAATTTGTTGGTCAGGGTGTTGGCCAGAAATTCCAGGGTTTGCTCGGGTGTGCTGCCTTTTTCCAGCATGCGCAGCGCCTTCTTCAGGGTTTCCTGCTTGATCGCGTTTGCCTGTCCCCGGTAATTCTGGATCATTTCCACGGCATCGAGAGAGCGCAGCCAGCCCATGAACTCCGTGGTTTTCAGCTCGATGATTTCGGCAGCCTGTTCGGCGGCCTGCTGGCGGGATTTGAGGTTTTCCTGGATAACCTCTTCCAGGTCGTCCACCGTGTAGAGATAGACATCCTGCAGGGACTTCACCTCGGCCTCGATGTCTCTGGGCACGGCAATGTCCACCATGAACATGGGTTGATGGCGGCGCTGCTTCAGTGCGCTTTCCACAGCGCCTTTGCCGAGTATGGGAACCGGGCTGGCAGTGGAGGAGATAACGATATCCGCTTCGGGCAGATGGGTGGAAATTTCGGTGAGACTGATGGCGTAGCCGCCAAACTGTTCCGCCAGTTCATGAGCCTTGGCGACAGTTCGGTTGGCAACGATGATCTGTCCGATGCTCTGTTGCTGTAGATGCCGGGCAGTGAGTTCGATCGTTTCGCCTGCGCCGATGAGCATGGCAGTCTGTTGTGACAGGTCGGAGAAAATCTGCTTGGACAGGCTGACCGCGGCAAAGGCGACAGAGACGGGACTGTCGCCGATGGCCGTATCGGTGCGCACCTGTTTGGCGGCGGAAAAACTGTGCTGGAACAGGCGGCCCAATATCTTTCCCACGGTTCCCGTATCAGAGGCTGTCTGCCAGGCGCTTTTCACCTGGCCGAGGATCTGGGGCTCGCCCAGCACCAGGGAATTGAGCCCGCTGGCCACACGCAGCAGGTGCTCGACAGCTTTGTGTTCCTGATGCAAATAAAGATAAGGTGTGAGGTCGCCGGTCTTCAGGCCATGAAAGCGGGCGAGCCAGCCCTGCAGCCGGTCAGGTTGCAGGTTGCAGCCGTAGCAATACACTTCCGTGCGGTTGCAGGTGGACAGGATGATGGCTTCGCTGGCGCCTTCTGTTTCGATGAGTGTGCGTAGTGCGCCGACGATAATGTCTGGCCCGAACGTAATGCGCTCCCGAATGTCCACGGGGGCGGTTGTATGATTGAGGCCAAGAACCAGAAGCGTCATATTTATCTGCTGAACAGGCTGCCAAGTAGTGAAAATAAAGGGAAATTTTCTGCTATTGGCGCCCTGAATGCAAGGATGCCGTGTGTGCGAGGTTACAATCCCCGGAATGGAATATCACTATATCCATATATAGGAAGGTTCTTGCCTACCACAAATCAAAATCGATTGCATTGAAAACAGTGGTAATTTGCGTCTATTTGTTTAATAATCGACACGCGAATAAGGATGGTTGTGTAAATTTCCCGTGATGGGGGAGCGGAACCCTGGATTGCCTCCGCTTTGTTACGCAGGTAGCGTGCCAAGGAGCCCTGGTCAAGTTGTGAACTTGTATTTGCGGCTAAAAATATCCGGGTTCAGTGTTGAAACTCTCCGCTATAGCTTGCTATTACGCGCAATTCGCATCTTGAATCTGGGCATTTTGATCTGAAATCGGGTTTATATAAGGCTGAATCGGAGACTCCAAATAAATATACTCGGAAAACCGGGTAGTGGTCAGTGCCAAAGGAGGAGAAATGCCAATAAAGCGACTGCGAGCCGCTGTGCTGTTGTTCTCGGCCGGAACGGTTGGGGTGTGTGCCACTGCGGGTGCAGGGGTGACGCCACAACTGCCTTATCCAACAAGTCAGCCCACTGCGCTCGAGATCATGCAGCAAGTTTACTTCGTCAACCATTTTTATGCGTTGAAGAATTTTGCGATTACCAAAGTGAAGCGCAAGATTACAGTTCTGGTGAGCCGGGCCGAAGGCAAACGCCCCACGACTAACACACTGGAGCGCTATTTGAACAATGATTACGGGCACGATCCTGTGGTCAAAGCCAAGGATCTGGCGATTTTTCGTTCGGGGAAGCTGCGGGGAACCGGTTTGCTGATTACGGACTATGACGATGACAGCAAAGGCCAGTCCTATATGATCTGGTTGCCCGCATTGCGCAAGGTGCGTCGCTTTGCCCAACCGGCTCAGGATGACTCCTGGGGTGGCCTGGATTTCACCTTTGGTGATGTGGTGCTGCGCAAGCCCGAGCATGAGACCCACGAGTTTCTGGGAAAGGAGGTCTTTAAAACCTGTTTACAGGGCATGGACATTCCCAAGAAGCACCGCAATCGCTATACGCGGCACCTGACCAAGGAGTCTTGCGCCTCAAAAGGAAAAGAGGTGTACAAGGTAAAAAGCACAACCAAATTCGAGAACTGGTGGTATGACTACCGCATTAACTTTGTAGATACGACGACTTTCGCCGATTACCGCACTGAATATTTTAAAGACGGAAAAAAAATAAAATTTATCGACCGGGACTGGAATAGCCTGGGCCTTAAAGACCCACGCGCCATGGCCTGGGGTTACTGGTACGGTAAAAACTTCGTTACCGGTCACGAGAGCTGGGCAGTCATTCCAAAAGAAGTCGTTAAATACAATGGTGATTTTAAACCCTCTTTATGGTCAGAGCGCACTTTGCGCAAGATCAAGCGTTGATTGTTCGCGGTTTGTCGAAGTCAGGCAGTTCCTTTTTTGGGGCAGGTCGATTGCGTTCGACGGGCAGGCGAGATGAGTGTTTTTCTGCCTATAGACCAAATGGAAACGTAAAGCAGAAAAATTTAGTGTGACCTTAATCCTGGAATTCTCGGATACAGGATTATTCTTGAAATTTTATCGTAGGAACTGAATTGATGACTAAGAAAAAAATCGTTGCCTCCGTCGCCGCAGCGCTGATGGCTTCCAGCCTGACTGCACTGGCAGGCACACCAAAGGACTTGCCATACCCTTCCGGTGACCTGACAGCTGATCAGGTTGCTGATCAGGTGTATTTCGTGAACCACTTCTATGCCATGAAAAATTATGCCATCACCAAGAAAGGCAAGAAGATCACCACCCTCATACTCAAGGGAAAAGGTGAAAAGCCAACCACCATTACCCTCGAGCGCTTCTTGAACAACAACTACGACGATGGTGTTGTGAAAGCCAAAGACCTGGCGATCTTCCGTTCCGGCAAACTGCGTGGCACCGGCATGTTGATTACCGACTACGTTGACGATGCCAAATCCCAGTCCTATATGATTTGGTTGCCTGCGCTGCGCAAGATTCGTCGTTTCGCCCAGCCCGCGCACGATGATGCCTGGGGCGGGAGCGATTTCACTTTCGGTGATGTAACCCTGCGCAAGCCCTTGCATGAAACCCATGAGCTGCTGGGCAAGGACACCTTCAACGACTGTCTGGGCACCATCGATATTCCCGAGAAACAGCGCGGCCGTTATACACGCAACCTGCCGGCTGCCGCCTGTGAGCACAAGGGCAAAGAAGTCTACAAGCTGAAGAGCAACACCAAGTTCAAGAACTGGTGGTATGACCATCGTATCAGTTTTGTGGATGCCAAGACCTTCGCCGATTACCGTACCGAGTATTTCAAGGGCGGCAACAAGATCAAGGTTATCGATCGCAACTGGGTTGATGCGCCTCTGGATGATCCCCGCGCCCAGTTCTGGGGTTACTGGTATGGAAAGACCCTGGCGACCGGCCATGAAACCTGGGCGATTATCCCAGAAGGGGTGAGCGTTTCCAATGGTGACTTCAAGAACGAACTCTGGTCCGAGCAGACTCTGCGTAAGATCAAGCGTTAATTAGAAATCCATCCCGGGCTCGAAGATATTTTCTGGGTGCCGGGACAATTCCAGTGGTACGGTCGGATTGCCATGGCCGTGCCTGAATTCGGAGAGAGTAAAATGTATAAACGTTCATCCCTTTATCTGGCGGTTGCGGCTGCCTTGGCGTTGCCCGCCACAGCCAGCGCCGGATTTTTCGAAGACATCGAGGTCAATGGCTTCCTGAAAAATGAAACATCTGTTTTTCTCAATGATGGCCAGATGACCGGCGAAGCCCGGAGTATGCTGGACGATCGTCATCACGGTGCCGGCGATATCATGAAGTTTGAGAATTCCGCCCGTTTCTTCATCAATGGCCTGATTGGTGAGAATGCCAGCTGGCATTTGGATCTGAATATCATTTGTGATTCAGAAGGCATAAACAGCGATTACCAGTGCCATGAAAGCTATACGCAAAATGACTGGCTGCGGGAATTGTATGCAGATATTTCCCTGTCGGACTGGAATGTTCGCCTGGGTAAACAGCAGGTAGTCTGGGGTACGGCCGACGGTATCAAGCTGCTGGACATCATCAACCCGACCGACTTCCGTGAAATGGCCCAGAATGCCATGGAAGACTCCCGGATTCCCATCTGGATGCTGAATGCTGAAAGAAATATCGGTGAAACCGGCAATATCCAGTTCATCGTTTCCGAGAACCGCAAGAACGCCATTCCCGGCCTGAACCGCGAAGGTGACTCCGAGCATCCCTTTATCATGAAAGGTGTTGATTCCATTACCGGCAGTGTCAATGGCTTCCTCAATGTCACACCTGCATTGGCTGGTGTAGCGGGCAGTTTCAATGGCGCAGCCTTTGGCGGCATGTTTACCGGCAATCTGAACTTTGCGGGCCTGCTACCTTTTGCTGGTTTGACTGTGGATGGCTTTGCCAGCACTGAAACCGTCTTTGGTTTTCCCTGTCCTCCAACCGGATGTGACGGCAGCCAGACGCCGGTGCCTTTCGGGCCTGGCTACATCGTGCTGAACAATATCGCCCAGAATGGGTTGTATGCCGGCGATCCCAACGCCAACAACAATAAAACCAATCTGATGGACGTTAATGGTCCTCAGGTTACTCAGGTTACCTGGAACCCTTCAAATCCGACGTCCGCATTTGAGTATATGCCGAACGCGACTTTCGCAACCTTCAACACCTTCACTACCATGAATGCCAATGGTACTTTTTCCGGTGCGTCGACCAGCTACAAGGTTGATGAGCCTGATCCTGAAAAGGTGAACGCAGGGTTGCGATACCGGGGCTCCCTGGACAACGGCCTGAACTTTGGCGTGAACTATTTTTATCACTACAGCGCTAATCCCGAGATTAATATGAGCTGGCATGACAAAGTGACCGGCGAAGAACTGACCGTGCTTCGTGCCCGAGGGATGCAGGTTGGCACCGATCCCCAAGGCAATCCCGTGTTTATGCCCAATCCTGGCGATACCCTGGCAACAAACGAAGTTACCAACAATGCCATGACCAGCCTGGATGCCATGCCCACGATCCTGTTGGTCAACAAGGCGGGCCAGTTCTACGGCGCGTTCGACCCGACTACCGGTATGCCGAATGCCAACCAGAATGGCGCCAACATGCGGATGACGGAAACCCGTTCCCGTGTGCACAGCATCGGCGGTTCGCTGGACTATGGAACACAGCTGGGCAGCCTGCCTGTCGTGTTCCGCGCCGAGTTGCTGTATGACAAGGATGAGAAGCAGCCGGTAGTGGACAGGCGTCTGCTGGGTGTTGGTGATCTGACCAACGCACTCACCATGGAAGACATGGACAAGCTCAGCTATGTCATTGGTGTGGATGTCACTGTATTGACCAACATGCTGGTCAGCGGCCAGTTCATCCAGCAGAACAATCTGGACTTCGTGGATGACAAGCGTACCTGTACCTCACAGGCCGGCAACACCTTCGATTGCTCCCGCTATACCGGTGACTTCTCAACCCTGCATCTGACCAATGGTTTGAATAAGGGGTGGGAGAACAAGGAATTTTATTCCCTGTTCCTGTCCAAACCGTTTGGCGAGAGTCAGCTGGGCCGTTGGAACAACATCATCATGGTTGAGGATGGTGGCGGTTACTGGAACCGTTTCGACGTTGAATACTCCTTCACCGACGAGTTCATTGGTTCTGCGGAGCTGAACTTCTACTGGGGTGATGAAGACACCACGTTTGGTCAGTTCAAGGAGTCCTCCAATGCCCAGATTGGCCTGAAATACATCTGGGAATAAAGGCAGTCGATAATCAAGCAGTACGATTGAGGCAGGCACTGGATGTGCCTGCCTTCCGGTTTTTTCAGTTCCCGGCAAATGTCCGGTCGGGGGCTGAGGTTCCCTAAAGCCTGTTATCAGGTTTTACCAACCAAATTTTGATAATTCTAACAGTAGCATATCGGGGAGTTCCTTATGGGAGAGCAGGTTCAAAAGAAAGGCGTGGCGGAAAGGTATGCGGATTTCGTATTGAAATACCGTATGGCAATCATATTTGCACTGATTATCGGTACCATCATCGGCGCCTTGTACATTCCCAAACTGGATATCCGGAATGACCCGGATACCTTGCTCCCCCCTACAAACCGCTATGTTGCCACCAACCTCTATGCCGAACACAATTTCGGTATGGGTAACCTCATGGTCTTTTCGCTGCGGGTGAAGGAAGGTGATATCTATCAGCCCTGGTTCATAAACAAGGTGCAGGATCTGCACCGCAAGCTGGTGGCTCTGCCGACATCCCGGGAAGAGAACTTCATCGATTTTGCCGCCCAGAAGATCAAGTATATGACTTCTGACGAGAATGGCCTGGTGTTCAAACGTCTCATTCCCACCTCCGGTATCAGTACCGATGATCCCGCAAAGGCGAAAGAGCAGCTGGACTTTTTGAAGGAAGGCATCAAGACTAACCCCGTCATGGCGCCCATGCTGGTGGCCATGTTCGACAAGGATGGCAATCGTTGCGCCTATGACGATTATCACAAGGAAGAATGTATCGCCAAGGCCGCTTATATCATCGCCGACTACACGGATGAAGTAAAGGAGATGTACCTTCCCTGGGTAGAAAGCGTTCGCGCCCTCATGGACGAAGTCGCCGAGGACGAGCGGATTGAGCTGCTGGTGGCCGGCGAGCCCTATTTCCTGGCCTGGATGCTGGCGGATCTGGTACACAAATGGTGGCTGTTCGCCATTTCCATTGCCATCGTCATTCTGGTGTTGTGGCTGGAATTCCGCGACTGGCGCGGTGCCTTTTTCCCGCTGTTGGGAGTGGGCATGACCATTGCTTTCACCCTGGGACTAATGGGCTTCACGGCGTTCAAGCTCACTACCATGATGGTACTCACGCCCATGTTGCTCCTTGCCATCGGAATCGGGCACTCGGTACAGGTCACCCGGCGCTTCCTGCTGGATTATGGTGCCTGCGGGGATTGTGATGAAGCGGCCCGTCAGGCCATTTCCCATACTATCGTGCCGGCGACACTTTCCATCATCACCGATATGGTGGGTTTCGCCACGCTGGCGACGGTGGATATCTCCTTCTACAAGGCTTATGCCTGGTTCGGGATGTTTGGCATGCTGACGCTGTTGGCCACGACGACAACACTGATTCCCCTATTGCTGACCAAGTTTCCTCCATCCAGGGAACGCTGTCAGGCCGGTGGTCACAGTTGGGAAGTCGCTGCGGGTGGCCTTCTGGCAAAAATCGTCATGGGGCCCGGAAAGTGGATTCCCATCGGTTTCATCGTCATCATCATGGGTGTCTCTGTCTATTACACCAATATCTTCAACTGGAAAGGTGACCCTGAAGCGCAGGTCAAGATGGAGCAGGAAGGGGATATCATGCCGGGGGTGGAAAAAGGCATCAACTATGCGCGGGCGGCGTTCAAGGGCAGCTCCCAGATCTGGAAGGATCTGGTGAAACTCAACGAAATCATGCCTGGTGTCATTTCTGTGAGTATTCCTGTCCGTGGCAAGGAAGCGGTGCTGCCGGACTGTTCCGAGGATCAGCTCTTTCCTGAAGAGATCTACGATATCGAGGACATCAAAGAGCGCAACGCCGTCTGTACCGCCGAGAAGACAGCCCGGGGTTGCTGGGATGCCGAGCCTTGTGGTGCCCAGGGTGTCTTCAACGATGCCGATGTGCTTGCGGATATGGAAGCGATGGAAACCTGGATGCGCTCTCATCCCTTCATTGGTTACACGGGCTCCTATGCCCAGTACGTCAGGCTGGTCAATATGCTGCTCAGTGCTGAGCCTGGTGTGAAGCCGGATGTAAAGGATCTGGCCATACCTTCCAAGGCGTTCCTGACGGGAATCGATCCGGATGATGACCGGGATCCGAATGGCATCGTCCAGCTTTACAACGGACTTCTGGAAATGATGACTTCTGACGGTGACATGGATTCATTCGTGTCCGCCGATTGGAATGAAGGGGTTATCCTCGGGTTCATCAATACTATGGATCCCAGGGAGACCCACCAGGTCACGATGGACATCCAGCAGTACATCGAAGATCACAAGAACGACAAGGGGTTCAGCAAGGTCAATTTCGGGCTCAGATGCGGTCCCGTGGATAACCCTGATATCTTTCTTGCGTGTGACACCAACGAGCTGGCACAAGATGGCCCGACCTATGTGCGTCCCGCCGTGGGCGGCTTCCTGGGTGCCACCGAGGCAACACGTGAAGTGGCTATGAGTAATTGGCTGACAGGGCCCCTGTTCACCGCTTTCGTAGTATTCGTGGTGGCGGCGCTGATCTTCCGCTCCCTGCTGGTGTCAGGTATCCTGATCTTCACCTTGTCGATCACCCTGTTTGCCCAGTATGGTTTGGGCGGCTACTTCACCTCTGTCCAGGAATGGTCCGGCAATCTGGCCTTCCACCTGTTGGTGACGCTAAGTATCGCAATGGGGCTGGGCGTGGACTACGGCATCTATATGTTTTCCCGCTTGCGGGAGGAGATGACGGCCACTGCCGGTGATTGGGGTAAGTCCCTGCGGCAAACCCTGAACACCACGGGATCGGCGGTTATTGTTTCCGTCGTCGTCCTGTTGGGCAGTTTCATTCCGCTGGTGGCAACCGATCTGGCCAACACCTGGGGGCTGGCCATGTTCATCGGCGAGGCGCTGGTCATCGATGTGTTTACGGCATTGATGCTGCTGCCGGTGCTGGTGTATCTGTTCAAGCCAAAATATGTGTTTGGGGCCAATAGCAATTCGTGAAGAGCTGACGGACTAAAAAAGCCGCCTTTCCGGTTTTCGGGAAGGTGGCTTTTATTGGGGAACAGGAAAGTGAGGCTCAGCGATGAACTTCGTTCATGAATCTCTGAAAATCACCTTGTAACAGTTCGTTCAGGTGGTCAATGCTTGAATCGATGGCCTGTTCGATCTGCTGTTGATCATCCTTTGATGGTCTGGACAGAACATAGTCTGTTACCTGATCCCTGTGTCCCGGATGGTCTATGCCCAGGCGCAGGCGATAGAAATCCTTGCTGCCAAGTGCAGAAATGATGTCTCTCAGTCCGTTGTGCCCGCCATGCCCGCCGCCTTTTTTCAAGCGCACCGATCCTGCCGGCAAGTCGAGTTCATCGTGAACCACCAGAATCTGCCCGGGGGAAAGCCGGTAGAAGCGAGCCAGGGCGCTGGCCGCCTGCCCGCTGCGGTTCATGAAGGTCATGGGTTTGAGCAGCCAGAGGTTACCAGCCGGTGAAGACAATTTCCCCACCTGCCCGAAAAATTTATTGTCGCTGCGAAGTTGCAGTCCGTGCCGGTTTACCAAGGCGTCTATGAGCCAGAACCCGGCATTGTGGCGGGTGTTCAGGTATTTGTCACCGGGATTCCCGAGTCCGATGATACAGCGAATGCCTTCTTGCATGATATTGTCCCGAAAGCAAAAACGGCGACCCTGAGGCCGCCGTTGGTGAAGCCAACAGACAGAGGGTTATTCCTCTTCTTCGGAAGAAGGTGCTTCTTCAGGTGCTGCTTCAGCCGGGGCTTCTTCCTCTTCCTCGACAGCCTCCACCTTGGCTTGCATGGACACGACCAGTTCGTCATGTTCGTGCTCGTCGCCGTGGGTCATGGCCACGATCTCGACGCCTTCGGGCAGTTTGATGTCGGTAAGATGCAGTACATCGCCAACATCCAGATCGGATATGTCCACATCGATATATTCCGGCAGGTTCTGGGCTTCACAGATGATTTCCAGGTCAACCAGGGCGTGGGATACAGTGCCACCGGACTTGACGCCGGGGGAGTCCTCTTCGCCAACGAAGTGCAGGGGTACGTTCATTTTGATGCGATCGGTAGCCGCGACACGCTGCAGGTCGAAATGCTGGATGAACGGCTTGGCCGGATGGCGCTGCAGGTCTTTCAAAACCACGCGCTGGATGTTGCCGTCCACTTCCACCTCGACGATGGATGAATAGAAGGCTTCATGCTCCAGCAGTTGCAGCAGCTTGTTGTGTACAGTGGCGATCATTTCGGGATCTTTTCCGCCGCCGTAGATGATGCCTGGCACCAGGCCTTCACGACGCAGGCGGCGGCTCGCACCCTTCCCTCCGTCGTTGCGGACGACAGCTTGAATATTGAATATATCTGACATTGTTCTCTCCTGAGAAAACCCCACTCTTACGGAGCGGGTCAAAACAAAAACCCGGCTCGTCCGCGACCAGACGGGCCAGGCAGTGGGTGCAGCCTCGAGGGCTGCTGAAATCAGTCCATAAACAGCGAGCTGACAGACTCCTCGTTGTTTATTCTGCGCATGGACTCGGCCAGTATTCCAGCAATGGAAAGCTGACGAATCTTGCTCGAATTTTTCGCTGCCGGTTGCAGCGGGATGGTGTTCGTCACCACCAGTTCGTCCAGATTCGAGCCGTTGATGTTGTCTACGGCAGGACCGGAAAGCACGGCGTGGGTACAATAAGCTACCACTCGGGCGGCCCCGTGAGCCTTCAATGCATCGGCTGCCTTGCACAAGGTGCCGGCCGTATCCACCAAGTCATCCACGATCACGCAGGATCGTCCTTCGACATCGCCAATGATGTTCATCACCTGTGCTTCATTGCTCTTCGGACGACGTTTGTCGATGATGGCCAGATCCGCATCGTCGAGGCGCTTCGCCAACGCTCTTGCACGTACTACTCCGCCGACATCCGGGGATACAACGATCAGTTCGGGATATTTCTGACGCCAGATGTCTCCCAGCAGGATGGGCGAGGAATAAATATTGTCTACCGGGATGTCGAAGAACCCCTGAATCTGGTCTGCATGCAGATCCATGGTCAGCACCCGGTCGGCACCCGCCGTGCCGATCATCTTGGCCGCCAGACGTGCGGTGATGGGCACTCTTGCTGATCTGGGACGGCGATCCTGACGGGAATAACCGAAATAGGGGATGACCGCAGTAATCCGGTTTGCTGAGGCCCAGCGCAGGGCGTCGATCATGACCAGCAGTTCGATGAGATGATCGTTGGTGGGCGCGGAAGTGGGCTGAACCACGAACACATCCCTGCCGCGAACATTGTCCTCGATTTCGACCTGGATTTCGCCATCGCTGAACTGGTCAACAACGGATTTTCCCAGCGCGAGATCCAGATAGTCTGCGATTTCTCTGGTCAGATCCGGATGGGCGTTGCCGCCAAAGACCATCATGCCGCTGCTAGCCACCGTGTTGGACCCCTTGGTTTATCAGGTCGGCCACCCTCGGGTGGCATGTTTGAAATATGGCTGGGGCGGCAGGATTCGAACCTGCGATGCCGGAGTCAAAGTCCGGTGCCTTAACCACTTGGCCACGCCCCATTAAACTTTTGGAGTTCTATGTGTAGAGGGGAACGGTTCAACCCTCGGCTCACAAAACCTGTCATGTCTGCGGGAAGTTGCCCGAGTACGTCTTCCGCCTGCTGCCGTGAATCGAATTCGGCGAATACGCAGGCCCCCGTACCGGTCAGTCTGCCCTCGGCGAACTGGTTTAGCCAGGACAGCGCCCGAGAGACTTCGGGATGGCGACTTGCTACCAGATTCTGGCAAGTGTTCGCCGTCTGTCCCGCAGAGAAGTCGCGTATTGTGATTGCCTCGGCGTCCCGTGTCAATTGCGAATCACAAAAAATTTCAGCAGTTGAGACATGGCAGCCGGGTGAGAGGACGAGGTACCAGGGCTCCGGCGGGGTGAAAAACTGCAGTTTTTCGCCCACGCCTTCTGCCCATGCTGCCTTGCCATGCACGAAGATGGGCACATCTGCACCCAGCTGCAGGCCCATTTCTGCGAGGTTGCCAAGGGGAATATCGAGGTGCCAGAGCCTGTTCAGAACCACCAGGGTCGTGGCGGCATTTGAACTGCCGCCACCCAGGCCGCCGCCCATAGGCAGCGTCTTTTCGATCTGGATATCGACGCCCATCGTGCAGCCAGAATGCCGTTGCAGCAGCCGGGCTGCCATGATGGCGAGGTTATATTCATCGTTCACGCCGGGAATAGGCGGGAGGCAGCTTATCCTGCCATCGGTGCGCGTCCTGTAACGAATCCGGTCGCTCTTTTGGAGAAACTGAAATACAGTCTGCAGTTCGTGGTAGCCGTCAGGGCGCCGCCCGATGACCCGCAGCATCAGGTTGAGCTTGGCCGGGGCAGGCCAGAACACGTCAGAAGCGTTCATCGCAGACGTTTCAGCACATCCATGAGTTTGGCGTTGTCAGGATACTTTTTGCTGGCGTTGTCGAGGAGTTCCATGGCTTCTTTCCTGGAGCCTGTCGTCCAGAGCGCTTCTCCCAGGTGGGCGAAGATTTCGGGATCATCTAGCTTGCCGGCTGCCTGGCGCAGGTAGGTCAGTGCCTGGTCGTATTCCTTCATGCGAAAAAGCACCCAGCCCATGCTGTCGAGTATGGCGGGGCTGTCGGGCGACAATTCGAGCGCTTTCTTTATGTAGGCGTAGGCTTCGGCATAGCGGTCGGTCTGGTCGGCCAGGGTGTAGCCCAGTGCGTTCAAGGTGTCGGCATCCTCCGGTTTGATGGCCAGAGCGGCTTTGAAGTCTTTCTCGGCCACTTCGATGTCGCCGAGGTCTGCGGCGAGCAAACCCCTTGCGTACAGCAGATCTGCGTCCTGGGGATAGGCGCTGATGGCCTCGTTGTATATCTCCAGCGCGGAATCCGGCTTGTGCAGATCCTTGAGTAACTGTGCCTCAGTAATATAGATTTGCACCGCCTGTTCCGGGTCCGTGAGGCGGAGCGCATTGAATAATTCGTGGGCTTCATTCAGGTTACCGAGTTTTCCGGTTAGGATGGCGGTGCGTATCTGTGCGTCGTTCCGCAAACGACCCTTCTTGACACGGCTGTAGTTTTCCGTGGCTTTTTTCAAGTTGCCTTGCAGCTCTTCCATTTGCCCAAGGAAATACCAGGCTTCCTGTTCCTTGTGATAGCGGGGGTTGTCACGCAGTTTCTCCCATGTGATTTTGGCCAGATCCCAGTCCTTGGTTTGCAGTGCGAGGACGCCTACAACGTATAGCAGTTCGTGATCCTTGTGGTTGAGATCCAGTGCCTTCCGGAAGTAGCCCAGTGCTTCTTGGTAGCGCTTATGTTGCATCAGCAAACGCCCGTATGCTTCAAGCAGGGCGGGGCTGGGATGGCTGTCTGCAGCGTTTTTCAGCAATTTTTCAGCCTTCTCCTCGTCTCCCTGCATGGCATGAACCTGCACCCTCAACAAATACGGTTTGTCCCACTGCGGGTCAAGTTTTTGCGCGTCGTCCAGCGCCTGAAGGGCCGTGACGAAATCCTTTTCCTGAGACGCCACGAGTGCCAGCGCATAGGGTGCGCGTGCATTCTGCGGGTGTTTCTTGGACAGGCGCTGGATGAGTAGCAGTTTGTTTTTACCCTTGGTTGTTGCCAGGACGGAACTCAGGAGAAGAAAGCCGTCCTTGTTCTTCGCCTCGGCAATAAGCAGCATGGCGTTTGCCTGTTCAAGAGCGTGATCGAGATCGTCTTCTCTCAGGGCCGCGAGTATGGCCAATTGCCGCGCCGACAGGGAGTTGGGGTCATATTCGATCCAAAGGCCGGTGGCCTGCGCGGCGCGTTTCATATCGTCCTGACGCCAGGCCAGTCTGGCGGCTTTGCTGGCGGCTATGGCATCCTTGGCCTGGGTGGCTGCCAGCAGCAAGTGCTCGTAAGCTGCTTTCCAGGCTCCCCGCTGCACGCTGATCTCCCCGGCCAGATAATTAAACAGGAGATCTTTGTCCAGGGCTTTCGGCGGTATTGCGGTAGATTTGAATGGCAGGGTTTTGGGCTCGACCGTCTTTGCCGAATCGCTAACTGATGTTTGCGTGCTGGTGTGCGTGGTGCAACTGGTCAGCGCAAAGGACAACAATGCGATAAAAAACAGGTGTTTGTCGGGGTTTGGCATGGGGGTGCTGGCGCAATGCGTCTATATATAAAGGAAGGTAGTGTACTGTGCGAACAGGGTCTTGACCATAGCAGGGGAATACAAGTGAATAATTTCCCGGCGGGACGGCTGAAAAAATATTCAGCATATTGTATTGACAAGTGGAGAAATTTTCTGGAAAATGCGTCCTCTTTTTTGGAGGGGTTCCCGAGTGGCCAAAGGGGGCAGACTGTAAATCTGCTGGCTCAGCCTTCGGAGGTTCGAATCCTCCCGCCTCCACCAAATGAAGGCCATGCGACAAGAATGGCGG